>DATDQL010000221.1:0-5235 GCA_035292305.1 Thermoplasmatota archaeon | reverse complement strand
CGGACGTGCGCGGCGTTGGAGATGACGCACAGCCAGCTCCCGGGCTCGGGGCCGACCTTGCACTCGCCGTCCGATCCCACTTCGACGATGAGCGGGCCCTTGACGACCACCGACGCGCTCGCGGACGACGCCGCGAGGAGCGCCCCCGCGAGGACGATCGCCGCGCGCCATCCGATCCCTCGACCCGCCTTCGTCGCCACGTCGCTCCACTCCGGCGGCTCCCGGCCGCCGAGAGCGAGGAGGCATGGCGACGCCTTGAGTTCCGGGGAGCCGGCCCTTGCGGGGAGGCGCCGCTTGCTCACGCACGCGCGTCGCTCGCGAGGGCGGTCGGAAGGACACGCGCGACGACGCGAGCGCCGTCGGGTCCGACATCGACGCGCACCACGCCACGCGCGACGAGACCGAGGAGGTGGTGGTCGAGGAGCTGCCGCGACATGCCGAGGCGAGCCCGTAGACCAGGAACGGGGACGGGGGCGCCGTCGATGGGGAGCGCGTCGAAGATCACGCGGGCGCGTCGTTGCGGGATGAGCACGGGCGCGTCCCCTTCGGGCCGCGTGCCTGCGGCGACCACGAACGCGTAACGGCCGAGACCCTCCCGGCGGACCACCCCCGCCTCCTTGAGGATGCGCAGGTGGAACGTGAACGGACCCCACGCGCCGCCGGATCGGCGGTGGAGCTCCTGTTGCTGCACGCCGCTGCTCGCGACGACGATGTCGTAGATGCGACGCCGCGCGGGGTGGTCGAGGACCCGGTCCGGCGCGATCCGCGTGTAGAGCACGACCGCGAGCTTCGCGGTGAGGGTCAGGGCGCCGGCGACGAGAGCGAGGATCGACACGGTCGCCACCGCCGGGGCCACTCCTCCCCGCTCCTCTCCGATCGCGCGCCCGTCGACAGTGATGCTCCTGAAGTCCCCCTCGGCGGCGTACGACGCGGGGGTGACGGTCGTGACGAGCGCCTGCGACCCCGTCGGGTCGATCACGAACGCGCCGGTCGCCGTGACGACAGCGTGCTCGAAGCGGGAGGGCGAGGTGCCGTCCTCGGCGGACCCCGTCGCGTCTCGCCAGGTGGCGGAGCCCTCGATGCGCCACGCCTCGCGAGGCGCGGCGACTCCCCACTCGCCGCCGAGCGGCACTTCCGCGCCGCCGACCTCGCCTTCGAAGACGATCCACTGCCGTCGTTCGACCTCGGCTTCGACGCCGCCGGCGGAGACGAGCCCCCCTCGCTCGGTCCAGTTCCCGAGGCGCACGGACTGGACCCTGCCTCGGTCGTCCGTGAACGTCGCGTTGCCGCCTTGGATGAGGAACCGTGACTCCCCCTCGATCCGCAGCGTCGCCTCGTCGAACACGGGGAAGCCGACGGCGGGGACCGCCTTCTCCATGGCACCCGTGAACGCCCACCCAGCGGGCCACGATACCGGCGCGCCTTCCCCGGGATCGAAGATGCCGGCGCCGGGGCCGTTGCGCGTCGAGTACGAGGACGCGAGGCGGACCGGGAGGCCGCTCGCGCCGACCGGGCCCGCCACGGTGAGCCGTGCGGCACCCGCCGGATGGAGGAGGACGAACCTCTCGCGGTCGAGGTCCACGGCGAGCACGCCGGCATCGAGGCCGAACGTCCTGCTGCTCGCGTCCTCGGTGTCCTGGATGATCGCGGCGCCGCCGCCCACGGGGACGCGCGCGTTCGTACGGTTCGTCCACGAGACGGTGAGCGCGCCCGTGAGGCCGACGAACCTGGCCGGTCCGGACGCGACGTCGTCGACGAGGATCGCGCCCCCGCCGGCGGCATCGACGTGCGTGGCGCCGGAGAGCGAGACCGCCTCCGGCGAAGAGACCTCGATCCACGCAGCGCCCTCCGCGCCGGCCGCGAGGACGCCCGGGAGGACGAGGGCGAGCGCGAACGCGATCCCCGCCGCAGATCGTGATGCGGGCGATGGCTCGGCGCGCACGGCTCCTCCCGGTCGTCCGGAGGCGCGTCAAGGTCTTCAAGGGTTTTGGGGAGGCGCCGTTTGCCTTGGAGATGCTCGCCCGGCAACGCTTATCGCAGCAGGGTCGCATCCGGCCGCATGCGCGCATCTGGGCCCGCCGCGCTCGCGCTCGTGGCCTTTCTCGTCGCCTTCGTCCCGGTCGCCTCCGCGACCCCGGACCCGAGCGAGCTGGGCCTGCCATTCGATCCGCCGTGCGTGAAGAACGGCTCGCTCGACCCGGCCTGCAGCGACCCGCTCGGATGCGACCCGTACAACAGTTCGCAGAACTCGAGGATCAACGCAGGTGCGACGGTCCAGTGCATGGCGGGCAACACGGTGGACTGGCTCGTCGACGGTGGTTGCCTCGAGATCCATCCGAAGGCGTTCACGATCTGCTGGCGCGAGTGGTGACGACGATGGGACGCTCTCGATCTCGAGTGGGCGCGATCCGCCTTGGCCGGCCCTGGATGACGATCCTGGCGCTCCTCGTCCTGGCTCCATCCGCCTCCGCGCCCGACGCCGAGCTCCCCGTCGAGGGACCCCCGTGCATCAAGGACGGGTGGGTCGACCCGGATTGCAGCGACCCGTTCGGCTGCGACCCGCTCGCAGAAGGCGGGCTCGACTGCCTCGTCCGCTTCCTCGTCGAAGGAGGCTGCGCGCCGCCGCGTCGCGACATCCTCGGCGCGGAGATGGTGGCCTGGTGCCACGCGGGCCTCGTCGACGCCTTGCCGTAGCGGACCTCGCCCGGGCCGCGCGCGGCGGCCCGGGAAAGGACTCACGGTACTCGGCCATCGGACGAGGGCAAAGGCAAGCGCAAGGCGAGGGCAAGCGCAAGGGCCAGGAAGGTCAAGGGCCATGGCAAGGGACGACAAGCGCCGCCCCGCCCGTCGCAGCAGCGCACGCGGGGCTCGCAGATCACGGCCCTCGGCCCTGGCCCTGCCTGGCCCTTTCCCTAGCCCTCACCTTGCGCTTGCGCTCGCCCTTGCCCTGGCCCTCGTGGCCAAGTACCGACTCAGCAGAGGATGTTCGCCGTGTTCGACGTCGCGCACACGCGCACGTAGCCGACGCTCGTGTTCGCTTCCGCATAGACCGCGACCCACGCGTTCCCGTACGGGCCGCACGTCGCGTTCGTGTCCACGCAGACCGGGACGTTGCGCGGGGCCTTGACCTTGCCAAGGACGCCAGGCTCGATCCCGATCACGATCCAGCCCGGATCGACGACGGGGTCGTCGGGGGTCGAGATGATCGCGATCTCGCTGTCCGCGCTCGCGGCGGGGGCCGCTACGAATCCTGCGATGGCCATGAGGCCGATCCATACGCTCTTCATCGGTTGCACGATCCCGGCGCCTCCCAGGCGCCTCGCTCCGCGAGCGCGCGTGCACGGGATGTGTCGTGAGGCGCAGGACTTGCGAGGTGCGGTCGTTGCGAGGTGCGCGATCCGGGGAACGCCCCGCGGTCACGTGCCGCCTGCGTGGGCCCCGCCGTTCCCGCTCGACGCAGCGTCGACGACGCGCATGGCCTTCGTCCCGCGCGGCACGGCCTTCTCGAGGCGGACGAGGCCGCGTGCCTCGAGGAGGCGGAAGTGGTAGCGCAGGAGCTGGTCGGAGACGCCGAGGCGCCGCCGCAGCTCGCCGAGGTCGACGGCGGCGCCGTCCGTCGGCAGCGCGTCGAACGCGGCGCGGGCGAGCGGGTGCGGGATGACGGGCCCGGTCGTCGCGACGGTCGCGGGGAACACGAGCGTGTACCGTCCCTCCTTCGCGAGCCTCACGTAGCCTGCGTCCTCGAGGAGGCGCAGATGGAAGCTGAACAGGCCCCACACGAGCCCGACCTCGCGTTGCAGTTCGCGCTTGTACAGGCCCGGCCGCGCCGTCACGACCTCGTACATGCGGCGGCGCCGGTCGTGGTCGAGCACGCTCGCGGGCGCGATGCGGGTGTAGAGGGCGGCCGCGACCTTCGGGGCGATCCACAGCGCTGCGGCGAGCGCGGCGGCGCCGCCGACGGCGACGGCGGCGAGCGGAGGCCCGCCGGGGGGCGCGACGACCTGCCGCCCGCCGACGGCGACGGAGGCGAAGTCGCCTTGGACGTCGTAGCGATCCGCGGCGGGAAGCGCCGCCAGCGGCGGCTCCGGCGTGATGACGACGAGGCCCTGGACCTCGACGGGCGCGCCGCGCGCCGCGACGCGCGTGCCGTTCACGTCGCCGTCGACGTCGGCCGCGTCCCAGCGCGCGCTGCCGCGCAGGACCCACGAGGCCGAGGGGGCGGCCGCGCCCCACGCGCCGGAGAGAGGGACGTGCGCGTCCGCGACCTCGCCTTCGAAGAGGAGGCGGACGAAGACGTCGACGGGAGCGCCAGGAGCGGAGTCGTCGCGCCAGTTGCCGAGGCGGATGGTCTGCTCGCGCCCGCCGGCGTCGACGAAGGTCACGTTGCCGCCGTCGGCCTGGAACGCGACGGGCCCCCGCGCGGAAAGCACGGGGTCGACGGCGTCGGGGAATCCACGCGTTCCGGTCCAATCGCCGCCCGTGCCGACGAACGCCGAGCCACGGGCCCACGTCCACTCGAGCCGCGGCGCGACGAAAGGCAGCGCGTCCGCGCCCGCGTCGCCGCGCGCGACGGCGTCCGCGAGCCACACAGGACGGCCCGCGCCGGCGGTCGCGCCCTCGACGGCGAGGGCTCCCCCTTCGCGAGCGACGACGGCCAGGAGGAAGCCCTCGTCGACGAGCGAGAACGCAACGTCGGATCCGTCGAGCGCGAACTCGGCGGCTCGCGGCTCCTCGACGGGTTGCGCGACGGTGACACGTTCCGCGCCTGGGACGGACGGTGTGGACGCATGCACGGCGCGCCACGTCCAGATGTGCACGGTCCCGGTCGCGGAGACGAAGCGGATCTCCCCGGTCGCCTCGCGCGTCACGAGCGCGGCGGCTCCCTCACGCAGCTCGATCGACACCGCCCCACGGAGCTCGACGTCCCCGGCGGTGTCGACCGTGAGGCCCCCCGGTGCCGCGCGCGCGGAGGCGAGCGTGAGGAGCAGGGTCGCCGCGACGGCGGCGTGCACGATCCTCGCCCGCGACATTCGTGGTCCTCCCTGCACCCCGTCCGACGGAACGCGGCCCCATGAACGTTTTGAGGTGCGCGCTTTTCACTCGGGCGGTGAGTGACACGCGAAGCTTCATCGCGCGGAAGACCTGTCCACGCGCATGACCGGGAGGCTGGCGGTCGTCATCCTGACGACCGTCTTCGCGGCGACGTCGTTTGCGGTGCCCGCAGCCGCCGAGGAG
>DATDQL010000220.1:0-4108 GCA_035292305.1 Thermoplasmatota archaeon | reverse complement strand
GTCGGCCTCGAGACGTACCGCGATTTCTTCTACGCGGCGGGGTTCGTGCAGGCGATCGGCTCCGGGGTCATGGCCGGGATGCTCGCGGAAGGCGGGATCGCGGCGGGGCTGAAGCACGTGGTGTTGATGCTCGGCCTCACGCTCGTCGTGCTCGGGTTCCTGCTCTAGACCCTGTCCGACGGCGCTCGCAGGGCTTCGCCGACAACGGGCCACGATTACGCGATTACGCGATGAGGTGCGGATGCGTTCTTCTTCCATCGCGTCATCGCGTAGTCGCGTCATCGCGGCTTTCGGCGGGCGAGTGATTCAGCGGGACTCGTCGACCGCGCGCGGCTCGTCGAGTACGCGCGTCTCCCCGACCGCGGGCACCCACACGCGGTCCGCGACGCCGCGCTTCGCGGCGGCCTCGCGCGCGAGGACCGGAGGCTCGTCCATCGGCTCGTCCGCGAGGCGGAACGTTCCCCAGTGGCCGCACGCCATCGTCCGCGCGCCCGTCGCGAGGAAGGCCTCGACGGCCTCGTGCGGGTCCACGTGCACCGGCCCCATGAACCACCGAGGCGTGTACGCGCCGATCGGGAGGACGGCCCCGGCGAGGTCCGGGAACGCGGCGCCGACCTGAGCGAAGGCGGGGGACCAGCCGGTGTCCCCGGCGTAGTAGACGCCTCCGTCGACCGAGCCTCGGCCCCGCACGACGAATCCTCCCCAGAGCGTCCTGTCCCGTCCCGTGAGCGTGCGGCCGCTGAAGTGGCGCGCGGGGACGAACGTGACCTCGCGTCCGTCGAGGTCTGCCCGGTCCCACCACGTCATCTCCAGGACGGCGGTGAAGCCGCGCTTGCGGAACCACGCGCCGACGCCGAGGCCGCAGAACACGGGCAGGTCGCGCGGGAGCTTCCGGACGGTGCGGTCCTCGAGGTGGTCGTAGTGGTCGTGCGAGACGAGGAGCGCGTCGAGGCGCCGCAGGCCGTCGATGCCGATCCCGGGCGCGCCGCGGCGATGGATGAGCGGAAGCTCGCCGAAGATCGGATCCGTGAGGAACGCGCGACCGTCCGTTTGCAGGAGCCATGTCGAGTGCCCGATCCACGTGAGGGCCGTGCCCGGGTCGCCTGCAGGCAGGATCGCCGGCGTTGCGCGCGGAGGCTCCCATCCGGGCCGTCGCGCCGAACGGCGGTACGCGCGCGCCTCCCGGCCGAAGCGCCACTCCAGGAATTCGCGGAACTCGCCCGTATGGCCGGGGTCGTTCCCGGGCGGGGCCTCGCCGGGGATCGCCTCCGGCTCGCGCGTCGGCCACGGGTTGCGGAAGCGGCCGTCGACGAGGAGGGGCATGGATCTCATGTTGCGAGCCTCCCACGGGCCGCCGGTGCGGCCTTCGGCACCCTTCGAAGACCGGAAGACCGAGAGACGGGCCGTCGAAGTCCACCCGATCCTGCGCCCAGGTCTCCCGGTCTTTCGGTCTTCGCCGGATGCCGGGCCGAGAGCATCTAGGACACGACATCCGCGAGCCGATCCGCTTCGACCGCGCGTCGGATCTCGAGCGCGATGCGGCGCCCTGTGCTCATGGGCCGTCGCCACGTCGCGTTCGCGTACGGGTGCCCGACAGCGAGGTGCACGTTCGTGCCGCCGCCCACGCGAGGGGCCACGTCGTACACGTGGAACCGCAGGTCCTTGTCGACGCACGTCTGCAGGCAGAAGGGGCCCACGATGCCGGGTGCGTAGTGCTCCTTGGAGGCGCGCACGAACCGTTCGGCGAGGTCGAACGCCTGGTCGAGGAGGGACTCGCGGACCGTCGCCGTGTTGTGGCCGACGACGGTCATCTCCGGTATGCGCTGCTTCCCGACGAGCGCGAGCTGCTGCTCCGCGGGGAGGCGCACGTGCCCGTCGAGGCTCGACTCGAACCGCCAATCCACGCCGAGGAGCTCGACGGCCGGTTCGTCGGCCGCCGCGAGGGGCGAGTGGAAGAAGTTGAAGTTGAACACGGGCCCGAGGACGAAGCGTTCGATGCGGGCCTTCGCGAGGTCTTCCTCGGAGATGACGCCGTCGTGGAGGAGCTTGTCGGCCTTCTCGCGGTACTCGCGGTGGGAGGAGGCGGTGAAAAAGCCGCGTTCCAGCCTCTTCCTCGCGTGGTGGAGCTTCACGATCGCGAGCTCGTGGATGTCCTTGGGATCCTCGATCTTCTCTGGGAACGGGATGCCCGCCTTCTCGAGCATCCAGTAGTAGTCGCGCTGCTCCGTGCGCTCCTCGGTGCGCAGCATCGAGCGCGAGCCGAAGATCGGGACCTCGAACCGGTCCTCGACGACGTCGACGCCGCAGTACACGGTGAAGGAGCGGTTGGGGACCCAGAGGGCGTTCGCCGCGCGCAGGCGCTCCTGCGTCTTCGCGTCCACCGCGTCCTGGAAGCGCGGGAGCACCCAGGCCTCGTCCACGCAACCGCGGACGAGCGCGCCCTTCGCGTCGCGCTTCGCCTTGAAGTAACGCGCGTAAGTGGCCTCGCGCCCCTGCTCGCAGACCGCGATCGTCCGGAAGCCCTCGTCGGCCGCGCCGTCGCAGACGTCCACCGCGCTGTGGGACGCGAGGACCGCGATGTGCAGGTTCCGCCGGTCGTACGCGCGGGCGATCTCCTGCGCGCGGGAGAGGGGGAGCACGCGTCGCAGAAAGGGCGGCCCGCCATCAAGCTTGCGGCCGCCGTCACCGCTCCTTGTGGTACATGCGCAGGGCGAGCGGCGCGAACGCCGCCGTCGTCACGGCGGAGGCGGCGAGGACCCACGCGACGTCCGCGAACCGGGCGCCCCCGTGCATGAGGCCGCGGGACGCCGTGACGAGGTGCGTCACGGGGTTGACGCCCACCGCGGTCTGCAGCCATGCCGGCATCGTGGCCGGGTCGACGAAGATGTTGCTCGCGAACGTCAGGGGGAAGAGCAGCAGGAAACTCGTCGTCATCACGGACTCGGGCGTCTTCACGAGCATGCTCACGACGATCCACATCCACGAGACGCTGAACGCGAACACGAGGACGAGCGCGAGCGCGGCGAGGACCCCGAGCGGTCCACCGCCCGGCCGGAACCCGAGGACGAGGCCGAGGACGATGACGACCGATGCGGCGGCGCAGTAACGGAGCACGTCCCCGAGGAGCGCGCCGAAGACGGGCGCGGGCTGCCAGATCGGGAGCGATCGGAAGCGGTCGTAGAGCCCCTTCGTGATGTCGGTGTTGAGCCCGACGCCCGTGTAGACCGTGATGAAGATGATCGTCTGCACGAGGATGCCGGGCAGCAGGAACTGGATGTACGCGCGCGGCGAGCCGGCCAGGGCGCCGCCGAAGAGGAACGTGAACATCAGCGTGAACATGACCGGCGTCGCGGTCACGTCGAAGAGCTGGAAAGGCACGTGCTTGATCTTGAGGAGTGCGCGCCAGCCGAGCGTGAGCGAGGCGCTGATCGCGTTCGCGGGCGCGGGCCTCGTCCGGCGCGACAGGACGCGTCCGAGCGCGTCGTCGCCGATCGCGTCCGCGGTCATACCGTCCTCGCTCGTCCCTCGCTCGGCCACACCGTGCTGCAGCACGGTGAGCCTCGCCCTGCGGGGCTCGGACGCGCCGTGCTCGCGGTCCGGCTCCGCCTCGTGTCACTCCGTCCCTGCGGAGACTCCGTGACACGACCGCTGCGCTCTGCGCTCACGGCTCGGCCTCCTTCGCGTCCTCGGCGGGCCGACCGGTGAGCGCGAGGAAGACCTCGTCGAGGCTCGGCTGGCCGAGCGAGAAATCCGTCACGCGCACGCCGCGTCCCGCGAGGACGCCGAGAGCCTCGGAGGCGGCGCCCTCGTCCGCGACGTTCGCCGTGAGCGACGCGGCGTCCGTGCCCGCCCGGACCTCGACGCCGAGCGCCTTGCGAAGGATGTCCGCAGCCTCGTCGCGGAGGGCCGCGTCGGCGAGGCGCACGTGCAGCGCGTTCGCCCCCACGGTCGCCTTGAGCTCGCGGCTCGTGCCCTCCGCGATGAGACGACCGTGGTCGATGACGGCGAGGCGGTCCGCGAGGCGGTCGGCTTCTTCCAGGTACTGCGTCGTGAGCAGCACGGTCGTGCCTTCCGCCGCGATGGCGGGCACGATGTCCCACACTTGGTT
>DATDQL010000219.1:0-9460 GCA_035292305.1 Thermoplasmatota archaeon | reverse complement strand
GAGGGACGAGGAGGGACGATAACCATGGCCGCCCCCGCCGCTGTTCCCGTCACGCTCAAAGACTACAAGAACGACACCATGCCGACGTGGTGCCCCGGATGCGGCGACTTCGCCGTCCTCATCGGCGTCCAGAAGGCCCTCGCGAGCGCCGGCGTCCAGCCGCACCAGGCCTGCGTCGTCTCCGGCATCGGGTGCTCGTCGAACCTCCCTCACTTCCTGAAGTCCTACGGCTTCCACACCCTCCACGGGCGCTCGATCCCCGTCGCGACGGGGGCGAAGCTCGCGAACCCCGAGCTGACCGTCGTCGTCACGGGCGGCGACGGGGACGGATGGGGCATCGGCGTCGGGCACGCGATCCACGCGATGCGACGCAACCTCGACATCACGTACATCGTGATGGACAACCAGATCTACGGGCTCACCACGGGCCAGACCTCGCCCACGTCCTTCCTCGGCATGGCGACGAAGTCCACGCCCGAAGGCAACATCGAGAACCCCGTGAACCCGCTCGGCCTCGCCTTGTCGGCGGGCGCGACGTTCGTCGGGCGCGGCTTCAGCGGCGACGCGAAGGGCCTCGCCGACCTCGTCCAGAAAGGCGTCGAGCACAAGGGCTTCTCGCTCATCGACGTCTACAGCCCGTGCGTCACGTACAACAAGCTGAACACGTACGACTGGTTCCGTGAGCGCGTCTACAAACTCGAGGACGTCGGCCACGACAAGTCCGACCGCGCCGCCGCCTTCGCGCGCACCCTCGAGCAGGACAAGCTGCCCATCGGCGTCTTCTTCGAGGAGACGCGGCCGACGTACGAGGACCTCGACCCCGGCCTCAAGGCGCGCGGACCGCCCGTCAAGCAGACGCGGCTCGGCCTCACCCCGGAAGAGGGCGAGAAGCTCCTCCAGGCCATGATGTAAGGATCTCGCGAGGCCCGACCCCCCGGAGGACGCGCCGCGTTTGGACCACGCGGCAGAGGCCCTGGCCCACCTATTGACGGCAGGCACCTTCGTGACCTTTGTCCCCTTCGTGCCTTGACCCGAACGCCTCGGGCGTTCGGGTCCTCCCGAACCCCCTCCGCGGCCCTATGTACCGCTTCGCGCAAGTTGCCCTCATGCCCGCCGAGACGTCCGCCACCGCCCTCGTCGCGATCGCGGCGTTCGTGGCCTTCCTCCTGATCCTACCGTTCGTCCTCATCGCGGCGGCACCATTCCTCCTCGCGAAGCTCGCGCTGCGAAGGAAGCCTCCCACGCACCGGCTCGGCGGGCAATACGCGATGCGCTAGGCTATTCGCCGGCTTCGCGAAGCCGCGCGCTCACCTTGTCCCAGTGCGCGTCGATTCGGTTCTGGGCGTCGGCGGACGAGGAGAACTGCTCCTCGGGGATCGCTTCGAGGATCTCCCGCAGCGCGACCTTCTGCCCGCTCCCGACCGGGATCTTCCACGCACCGACGTCCTTCACGAGCGCCTCCTTCGACGCCGGGAACCGCGCCGTTCCCAGGGCCGCCGTGAGCACCGCGCTCGCTTCCGCATGACCGGGCTTGCGTCCAGGCTTCTCCTCGAGCTTCATCCGGGGCACCGGGGGTTCGAGGCGCGGCCGTGTGCTTCTACCCACGCCGAGAACGAGGGGCGGGTGCTAGGACGGTCGACCGCGCACGGTGCGCCTGACGTCCTAGCAGGCGCCCTCCGTCCCGAACCGGTTCACGCTCGCGCGCACCCTCAAGTCGCGCCCGCGCATGCCTCGTCCGTGCCCCGTCCGATCTTTCTCGCAGCGCCCGAGTCGGGCCAGGGCGCCCTCGGGCTCGTCGACAAGCTCCTCGCGGGGCTCGAGGTCGCAAGCGACGGCGCGTGGAAGGCCGGCGACGTGTTCGTTCCGCACCTGCAGGTCGGCGACGCCGGCATCGAAGTGACACCGGCGGCATGGTTCGAGCGCACACTCACCGCGCTCCAGGAGGCGCGTGTCGTCGTCGCGGTCCTCGATGGGCCCCAGGTCGACGAGAACGTCGCGTTCCTGCTCGGGTACGCCTTCGCCGCGCAGAAGCCCGTCGTCGCGTACGCGACGGATGGACGGGCCAAGGGGCCGCTGACGGGCGGGGCGGCGCGCGCCACGGCAATCGACCTGCGCGGCCTCGTGAAGGAGCTGCGGAAGGCGCTCGGTTGAGCGGACCCCAAGCCACGAACCTTTATCCCTCCCCAGCATCCCTCGCCGCCCATGCAGGAGGCCCCCCTCGTCGTGGCGCTCGGCGCGCTTTTCCTCGCAGGCGCGGCCTCTGCCGGAGCGGCGGACGCGCCCGAGCTCGAGGATGCGACGGGAGATTGCGCGTTCGTCGCTGGCAACGAGTACGTCGACATCGTCTCAGCGTGGGTCTCGGACGAGACCGAGGACGCGTTCACGGTCAACATCGGCGTAGCGAAATGGAGCGAGCAGGCCGGCGTCGGCGCGGGGTTCACGATCCAGTTCCTCCACCAGGACGTGCAGTTCGGCGTCACCGCGCTGCGCACGCACGAGGGATGGGAATTCGGCAACGCGCTGTACGAGGGCGGCCGCATCTCAGGGTACAACGAGAGCACGGGCTCGTTCACGCCGGGGACCCCGGCCGTGATCTCGATCGCCTTCGAGAAGGCGAACTTCCCGCACGCGGACGCGATGGATCACACGCTCGGGAGCTTCACGGGATACTCGGGCGACCTCAAGGGGGCGTTCCCGCTCTTCCTCCTCCCCGCGAACCCGCCCGTGCCGCCAGAGACCATCATCGCGCCGTGCGACCAGGCGACAGGCACGGGCGAGTACACGTTCGAGACGGGGCAGCACGCGCACATGGCCGCGGGAGCGAACCAGACGACGCAGCAGGACGCCGCGAAGGACCTCGATGCCTCGTCCACGGACAGCGGCGCCGCCGCGCCGAGCGACGTGGCGACACCCGAAGCGGAGACCCCCGCGATCGGCGCGTTCGGCGCCGTGGCCGCGCTCGGCGTCGCCGTCGCGCTCGCTCGGCGACGTTGAGCGGGACGAGCGAAGCCTCAAGCCCCAGGCGCCCTCTCGCGCGACCATGCCCCGCGCCGTCGTGCTCCTCTCCGGCGGCCTCGACTCCTGCGTCACGGCCGCCGTCGCGAGAAAGGCCGGGAACGATATCCACTGCCTGTCTTTCGAGTACGGCCAGCGACATGCGCGCGAACTCGAGAGCGCCGCGGCCGTCGCGAAGGCCCTCGGCGCCGCGGAGCACCTCGTCCTGCGTCTCGACCTCGCGAAGCTCGGCGGGAGCGCGCTCACGGACGCGGCCATCGCGGTCCCGACCGGCCGCGACGAGCGCGCGATGGCCGCGTCGATCCCGGTCACGTACGTCCCGGCGCGGAACACGGTCATGCTCGCGCACGCCCTCGCGTTCGCCGAGGTCCGCGACGCGGATTCGATCTGGGTCGGAGTGAACGCGCTCGACTACTCGGGCTACCCCGACTGCAGGCCGGAGTACCTCGAGGCGTTCGAGCGCATGGCGAACGTCGCGACGAAACGCGCCGTCGAAGGGCGACCCGTGAGGATCGAAGCCCCCTTGGTCCGCCTCGGCAAGGCCGACATCGTCCGCCTCGGCGAAAGCCTCCGCGCGCCCATCCACCTCACCTGGAGCTGCTACGAAGGCGGCGAGTACGCGTGCGGCGTGTGCGACTCCTGCCTGCTACGCCGCAAGGGTTTCCAGGAAGCGGGGCTCGTCGACCCGATACGGTACGAGTGATCTACCTCGCGAGGAACGCTTCCACTTTCGCGACGAACTTCCGCGCAACGCCGAGGAGTTCCTCCGCCTCCGCCGCGGGAACGCGCGTCGTGGGATCGTACTCGGCGGCGACCCGTTGCTCGTGGGCGCGGGCGAGGTCCCGTCCATCGGCGCGTTCGAAGAGCGTGGTCTTGACGAAGTGCTCTCCGAACGCTGCGACGACCCCGCGGTGCGACCCGGGAGCGACCTGCCGCGTGAGGAGCGCGGCCTCCGCCGCCATGAACATCGCATAGTACGAGCGCGAGACGGACGAAGCCGTGTCGCCGGCGTCGAGGAGCAGCCGCGCGCTCGACAGGAGGTCGTGCGCCCGCTCGATGAGAGCCGGCTCGCCGCTCAGATCGGGACGCCCTCCCGGCGGACGTTCACGAGGAGCGGCGTCGTCCCCATCAGGAACTCCCGCTCGGACATCGGCAGCACGGAAACGTGCACGCCGCGCTGAAGGAGGAGGTCGTACGTGGCCTCGACGAGTCGCGCGATCTCGGTCCCGCGCTCGACATCCCCGGAAAGGACGAGCAGCACGTCCACGTCGGACCCCGGCCGCGCGTCGCCCCGCGCGTGCGACCCGTAGAGAACGAGGCGCACGACACGCTCGCCATAGAGCTCGGCCGCGACGCGGCGCACGTCCCGCAGGACCTCCTCGACTCCGGCCGGCTCCGGGGCCGCTGTCGGCACGCGTTCGACAGCGTCGAGGGCGGCCTCGATGACCTCTTCGTACGACTGGCGCGCGTGCCGCTTGACCCGGGCGAGCCGACGGCGCAGCCGCTGTGACACCTGGATGGAGGTCCTCATCCATGGAATACCATGGCTTGCCATGGAATAAGCGTTGCGATGCTGGCGCACGGCACCGGCCCGGTACACCTGCACGTACACGTGCACCGTGCTCCGCGGTGCAGGTGCACGTTCAGGTGCATCCTCGCGCCGTCGCCCTTTCCGGCGCGCGCCCCGGAAGGCGTCATAGGAAAACGCTATGACCCCGGAGCCGAAGTCAGCGCCGGGCATGGTTTCGGGAGGTCCCAGGCTCGGTGCGATCGCGCTGCTCCTCACGGTCCTCACGCTGGGCTCCGCGCAAGCGGCGCCGTGGCTGCAGGCGAACGCGGATGCCGCCCGGACCGGGATGGCGCTCGACGATGGGCCCGTGCTGGACGATGTGGCGTTCTCGGTCGGCCTCGAGGGCCGGCCGGTGCGAGTCCTGCTCGTCAACGGGGCCGCCTACGTCCTGTCCACGCCGAAGAACGCCACGGTGCCGAACCTGGCGTACGTACACCGGGTCGACCTCGCGACGGCCGTCTCGACGACGTTCATCGAACTGCCCATCGGGCGTCGACCCTTGCTTCCTGCAGGGCCACAGCCCCCGGCGATCGATCGTCCGATCGACGTCGCGTCCGACGGCGAGCGGTTGTTCGTCCTCACGACGTTCGACGTGCTCGCCTTCGACCTCGCGGACGGTGAGCCACTATGGACGCTCCCGCTTCCCGGCGTGAACGAGCTTCATGCGGGGCAACCGGCGTTCTGTGTTCCGCCCGCCGTCTTGGAGGGTCAGCTCTTCGTGACATGCCGACGGCTCATCGCGAATCCGGCCGCGTACCGCGTGTTCACGCTCGCGATCGACGTCGCGGCGGGCACGGTCGACTGGATGTGGTCGAAGAGCTCGACCGAGGATTCGCCTTTCACCGTGCCCGTCGGGGACGGCTGCGACGCCGCCGGATCCATGACGTGCAATCCCGGCGCGCAGGGCTACCAAGTGCACGCGATGGCCGTCATCGGCCCGCTCGTCGTCGTGTCCCTCGTGGACACCAACGGGCTGCGCTCCTACCACGTGCTCGATCGAGCGGACGGCTCGTTCCGCAGCCGGTTCGTGGCGTTCGACCGCGACGACCCGCCCACCTCCCCTAGACCGCAGCGTTGTCGCGATGGATTCGTCGACGCTGACGGACCAAGCTTCTGCGTGCCCCTCGACTCGGCGGCGTCGACCACTCCCACGGGTTCCGCGACCGAACTGTTCGTTCGCCCCGGCCGGATGATCCGATCGGTGGATCCGAACCAGGGCGAGGAACGTTGGAAGGCAGATTTGGAGTCGGACGGTCGAAACTCGGTCTTCCGGGGAAACAGCCTCGCCTTCGACGGGGCGACGGTCTTCGCAACATCGTATCTTTCCGTGTATCGTTTCAAGGATGGCGCCCTCGTCCAAGATTGGCCGGTCGCGGTCCTCGCACCCGACGAGCATTGGACGCAGGACCTCGTCCTGTCCGGCGGAAGGCTCTACGCGCAGTCGATATCCGACGACGGGGAGGATGCTCTCTATGCGCTCGACGCGGACGACGGCCGGATCCAATGGCGCCATGATCTCTCGAAGCCGATGACGAGCGTCCGCTCCAGGATCGGTCCCGTCGAATCCCCGACCGGCCGCAACATCACTTTCGCCGAAACCGGCATTCGTTTCAGCGTCGGAGAAGGCATCATTGCCGTCGCCCATGTTCGTGGCCCGCTCGACGGCAACCTCACCATCCTCGGCCGCACCGCGGCCTCCCTCGCCCCCGTTGCCGACGTCTCGTCGGAGTACCCTTCCGTGGGCGACGAGGTCACGGTCGACCTCTCCGGCACCGCGCCCGGCCTTTTCGGTCCGGCCACGTCGTTCCGCACCGACTGGGGCGACGGCGAGGTCACGGAGTGGCAGTCCTCGCCGGTTCTCACGCACGCCTACGCCGAGGACGGCGACAAGGTCGCGCGGCTCATGGCACGCAACGACGCGAACCAGACGTCGAGCGTCCTCATGACGTTCCACGTGGGCGCGACGGAGCCGAACTTCCTCGCGACCGCCTTCCAAGCGGATAACCAGGACGTCACGTTCGGCGTCCTCGGTCTCACGGGCACCGCGGTGGGCGGCGCGTACGGCCTCACGCGCCTCACGTCGCGCCGTCGCCGCCTCACGCGCGAGATGCGGCTCGTGGACGACGCGTACGCGAAGACGAAGGACCGCGCGGCCGAATGCGAGGCCGCACTCGCGGAGCGCAAGGCGCACGCGCGCGGGCTCCTCCTCGACGGCAAGTTCGACGAGTCGCAGTTCAGCGTGCTCAAACGCCACATCGACGACCTCGCGCGCAACCTGAGGCTCAGCACGCTCGACCAGCGCTTCGATTTCCTTCCTCACGGCATGGTGCGCACGCTGCGCGACATGCTGTCCGACGGTCGCGTCTCCGAGTGGGAGCACCGCCACTTCCTCGAGGCCCTCGAGCGTGACACGATGCTCACGCCGGAGTACAAGGCTCGCGTGCGCGAGCTCGTCGACTCCTGGTTCGACCGGGACGCCGGGCGGTCGACGTCGGTCGAGATCCGGCACAAATAGGCTCGTCGCGGCGGGGCCGCCGGGGCCACGCGTTTCATCCCGTCGGTCGCGCTGCCCCGCGAAGTCGCTTCGCGCCAAAAAGGCCCGCCCCCCTTCATGCCCCGGGGCGCGTATCCTCGCCGCATGACCGAGACCGCCGACTTCCCGGCGCGCGACGCGGCCAAGGTCCTCGCCGAGGCGACGACGTACGAGGACGCCCTGCGGCAGCGCACGGAGGGCATCACGACCGCGATCTGGGGGCTCGTGAGTCCTGGGATCTTCCTCTCGTACGCGCTCATGGGCGCGGCGATGGGCGACGACACGTCGCCGTGGATGTTCCTCTTCGGCTTCCTATGGGTCCCGTGGGTCGCCGCCGGCGTCGCGGTCACGAGCGTCATGTGGCGGACCGCACGCCTCGCCGCGCCGAACCTCGGGCGGGAGCAGCCGAAGGCGTGGGTCATGGCCGTGTCGTTCCTCGGCGCATACGCGGTCTTCGGCGGGCTCGCCTACGTCCTCGTGCCGCACATGAACGAGCCCACGTACGCGTTCCTCGCGACGGGGGCCGCGTGGACGTTCTTCGGCGGCATCAACATCTTCCGCTGCAGCGCGAGGGGTCGCGTCGTCGACACGCTCGTCGGCGCGATCATCTTCCTCGCGGGGATCGCGGTCGCGTTCACGCTTCCTCAGGAGGTGGTTCCCGGTTACGTGTACGCGACCGTCACCGCGTGCCTCGTGACGGGGCTCGTCCCGCTCGGCGGCGGTCTGTGGCAGGCGACGCGTGGGTGATCCGCTGGACGTCCCCGAGCCCGCGTTCGACGCCGTGATCCACCAACCCACGCGATTGCGCATCATGGCGGCGCTCTACCGCAACCGCGTCGCGTCGTTCACGGCGCTGCGGGACGGGCTCGGGCTCACGGACGGCAACCTCGCGACGCATGCGGCGAAGCTCCAGGAGGCGGGGTACGTCGAGTCTCGCCGGGTCCTGGCAGGCCTCTCGTTCGAGGTGCGGTACAGCATCACGTCGAAGGGCTCCGAGGCGTTCCGCGCCTATGCCGCGGCCCTTCGCGACTTCCTGGAGGTCGCGGAGGCCGCGCCCGAGGCCGGCGCTCCGCCACGTGCGGCGCGGGGCGCGCCCGGCGAGGCGCTCTGACGAGCGCTGACGCTAACGCTGGCGCGAGCGATAGGGAGGGGGTAGGGCCGAGGCAGGGGCAAGGCATGAGCGCGGGCTGGGAGAGGGCGACGCGTCGAAGGGTCGGGGCGTACCCTCGCCCTATACCCCAGCGCTCCCTAGCGCCAGCGCTAGCGCTCGGCAGGAAAGCCAGGGACCCGGAGGCCCGGGTCCCTTCACCATCATCCGGGAGGCTTGCGGACTCGGCCGGATGGATCGCAGGTTCCCACACCCCCAGGAAAGTCTTGGGGAGGTCTTGCAGGGAGGTGTGGACGCCCGCCGCGAGGTGCGACCTGTAGTCTCCGCCTGCGATGAACCTCTTTTTCGTATCAACGTGGATACGAGCGGTCCGGGCGGGGTGGTCGACACCGTGCCGGGCCACGCTCCGGATACGGCCCCAGGAGGCGGTCTCAAGTCGTAACTTTCATGGCGGCGACCCGCCATCGGCCGGCCATGGACCGCGTGCGGGCCACGGCCGTCGAGGCCGGGCGGATCCGTTGCCACATCCTCGAGATCGTGCCCGGGGTCCCCGGGACGAGCCTCGAGGTGGAGGGCGCCCTGGACAAGCTGAATCCCGGCGCGGTCGCCGTCGACGTCGACCTCCTCGACGTCCTGTCGTACCGCCGCAGCGGCGGCACGGGCCACGTGCCCCTCCCGTTCCCGGCGGAGGTCGTCCGGCGCGCGCTCGATGGCCGCGGGGAGGAGGCCGAGGTCCAGAACCCGTACCAGGCCGCGGCGGTCCTCGCGCGCCGCCGCAACGTCCCGCTCGTCCCGCTGCTTCCGGAGCGTACCCGCCCGGGATGGTTCCTGCGCCGGCGCCTCGCGCGCGAGTTCGCGCGACACGCGCGCGACCAGGAGGCCCACGAACTCACGTTGCTCTGGAGCCGCGTCGCGCACGCCGACTCCGCGGCCAAGCCGCTCGTCGAGCGCGAGGACGCGGAGACCTGGCGTCGCTTCCGGGACCTCGTCGCCCGCGACCAGGCCGTCCGCGTCGTCGCCGTCGTCCGCCCGCCGCGAGCGGACGCACTCGCCTCGAAGCTCGAGGCCGAACTCGTCCCGACCACGCTTCGCGGCGGGACCATCGCCCTCGAGGACGCCTCGCTCGAGCCCTTCGAGGTCGGGAAGGGCCTCCGGTGACAAGGAAGGTGAAGCGCACGCCGGAGACGCGCGCCGCCCAGGGGAAGCTGCGGACGCGGTTCACGCTCCTGCCGCC
>DATDQL010000218.1:0-6099 GCA_035292305.1 Thermoplasmatota archaeon | reverse complement strand
CCAACTCGACACGTAGTGCGTCTCGCCGCGGTCGAGCGCGGCTTTCGCCTCTGCCCTCACGGCCAGGGGGGTGTCGAAGTCGGGCTCGCCCACGCTGAAGGAGACGATGTCGCGGCCTTCCCGGCGCAGGCGCCCGACGGCCTCGGCGACGCGCACGGTGCCAGATTCCTTGAGGCGGCCGGTGCGGGAGGCGAACGGCTTCATCGTGGCCCTCACGGGCCGCGATGTATTTAGCGTCGGCGGCCGGGCCGCCGACGCTCCTTCCGCGCGGCCACGGCCGCGCGCAGCATCATGTCGACGGCCTCGACCGCGGCCGAGGCCCGGTCGAGCCGCGCCTCCGCTTGGGCGTACGTCTGCTTGGGGCCGGTGATCGCAAGACCGATGGGCTTGCCGTGGAGGAGCATGAGCTCCTGGAGCGTCTTCGCCGTCGCCGTCGCGATGAGTTCGTCGTGCCCGGTCTCGCCGGTCACGACCGCGCCGATGGCCACCGCCGCGATCACGTCCGTGCGTTGGAGCGCGAGGTCGACCGCGAAGGGGAGATCGTACGAGCCGAGCACGCGGACGATGGGGTCGGGCTCGTAGCCGAGGTCGTGCGCGCGCTGCACGGCGCGCTTCTCCATCGCCGTCGTGACCTCCGTGTTGTACTCGCCGACCACGATCGCGAGGTGAGGCAGCGAGACGCGCGCGGGCGCGCGCGCGGGCTTCGTCGCGGCATCGGTCTTCCGGGGGGCAGGCTTGCGGCCCATTCAATCCTCCAACGGCCCGGCGTCCTCAAAACCCTGCCGCTGGCCCGTCCCGGCCATGCGGATGAGACGCTCAGGGTCGAGGAGCATCCAGCACGCGTTCAGGGCGTGCTCGCGCGTGCGCTCGCGCGCGACGTACGCCAGGGTCTTCACGTCGTGATCTGGACCCTTGCGACTCCGTCGCAAGGGCGCCTCGTCTTCGTGGACGAACACCTCGAGGAGCGGGCGTCCGAACATCACGCGCAGCTGCATGAGGCCGAGGGAGGCTTCGTGGCCGCACGTCTTGTCGATCGTCTCGGGTCCGATCCATCCGCAGGCGAGGACGGCGTCGCAGCCGGCGTCGAGCATCATGCGGCACGCGGCCGGGAGGTCCTTCACCCCGGGGACGGTGACGCGCCCGAGCTCGGCATCGGGCGCCTCGTCCGCGATCGTCGCGAGCGCGACGTCGCCCATGTTGATCCGCGCGAAGGTCGTGTCGACGACGCCGATCCGGACGCGCTCCGCGTCGTCCCGGCTTGCGGCCCTCCTGGCCCGGGCCGCGCTTTCGCCCTTGCCCGCCCTCGCCCCGGCCCTTGCCCTCGGCTTGCCCGTGCGCTTGCCCTTGCCCTCGGTCATCGCGGCACCCCCTGCGAATCGTAGAGCGACAGGATGCGGCGCACGATGCGGCGCGTCCCTGCGAGGTCCTGCTCGAACGGCGGCATGCGCTCGACGCGGACGTTGCCGAAGCCTCGCGTCGCGAGCTCAGCCTTGAGCTCCTCGATGCGGTGGTAGTCGTCGTGTCCAAGCGCGATCACGTCGGGGCGGACGTCCTCGACGCTCTTGAGCTGGTCGTCCTCGTGCCCGACCACGGCATGGTCGACGGGCTTGAGCGCGGCGACGAGGGCGAGGCGCACGTCCTGCGGGTTGATGGGCTCGTGCTTGCGGCGCTGCACCATCGCGTCCGTCGCGACGACGACGACGAGCTCGTCGCCGAGCTTGCGCGCTTCGGTGAGGTAATGCACGTGACCGAGGTGGACGAGGTCGAACACGCCAACGGCCATGACCCGGACTCTCCGCTCGCTCAGGACGTCACCGCAGTCGCGCGCACGCCCTGGGCCGCCTTGAAGCTATCCCACGCGCGGAGCACCTGCTCGCCGTCGACGTGCGGGATCCCCTCGGCGCGCGCATACTCGCCGGCCTCGCTCTTCGAGAGCGCGCGGCCGCGGCCGAGCATCTCGGCGCCGAGGAGGACGGGCGTGACGCCGGCCATGCGCGCGAGGGCGACGCCGAGCTCCGTGTGTCCGCGGCGCGTCTCGAGCGGGCGCTTCGACCCGACGCAGAGGAACACGTGGCCGGGGGCGCGGAACTCCGCGCCCAGCCGCCGCTGCGCGTCGACGGGAGGGATTCCCGCCGTCTCGCGGGCGAGGCCCGCGAAGCGGCTCGCGGTGAGCGAGCGGTCGTCGTCGGTGATGCCGGTGAAGGTCCGGCGATGGTTGAGGGTGAGGCTGAAGCTCGAACGCGTGTCGTAGCGGATGTCGTTCGGCACGAGGCCGGCGATCACGGGGTGACGCTCTGCGGCCTCGGCGAACACGTCCTGGAGAAACGGGAGGCCGAAGCGTCCCGCGATAGGATCGTCGACCGCCATGAACACGAGGCCGCCCGCGTCGCGACGGAGGCGCCGCACGGCCTCGGGGGTCGCGTGCTCGGCGGCGATGAAGAGGTCGGTCTCCTCCTCTCGGCCGTCGAAGTCGTAGACCGCGACGAACCGGCCCTCCCGGAGGGCGGCAAGAGCGGGCGCGAGCGTCATGGAGCAAGCAGGGCGGCGCAGCCTACAAGGAGTTTGGGTAGGTACGCGATGCCGCGTAGGCTCGGCCGCCGCCCGGGTCTACAGGACTTCCTGCTGCGTCCGGTACGTCGTGACGTACCCCGCGATCCGGTTGCGCATCTTCTTGCTCGTGATGTCCGTCAGCGCCGTCACGGCCTGCTTGTTCTCGTCGAAGCTCGCGGTGAACTTCTCCGGGAACCGCTCGACGAGCTCGATCGCGACGCGCTTGATGTAGGTGGGGCGGATGTTTCCCATGGGGATCACTCCAAATCCCGGCGGACCCGGGATCCGGCGCGCTTTCAGCCGAGGCCTTCCCCGCGGCCGACGAAGTCGTCCGCCACGGGCGCGCGCGGGTGCGAACCCACGCAGGCGGCAGGTCCTATATAATCCCTAGCCGACGATCCGGCGGAGGCGTTGGATCGTGTCCAGCTCGCCCGTGATCTCCCGGCGCTTCTCGTCCTCGAGCGCGTCGACGAGGGCGGTCAGCGGCCGCTCCAGACGGTAGACGTGCACGGGGCGCCCGCGGCCGCCGCTCTTGCGTTCCTCGACCGTGACCCAACCGGCGGTGCGGAGGTCCTTCGTCGCGAGGCTCACCTGCGGCTGACGGAGACGGCAGGAGCGCTCGAGGTCGGCGCTCTTCCCCTCGCCTTCGGTGGCGAGGTGGGCCAGGATGCGCGCCTGCGCGCGGTCGACGCCGAGCACGGTCAGGAGATCCGCGAGCTCGCCCTTCGTCTCGCGCGGGGCCACGCACCGAGCATCGCGTCGAGGCACTTGAGCCTCGCGGTCGCGGGCGCAGCGGCGTCCGCGAGGGCGCGACGAGGGGCGCGCGCTTCCATCGCCCCGGCCACGGAACGGGACGGGGCGGGTTCACGCGCCCCAGAACCGGTCCTGGCGGCGTTTGATGCGCGCGACCGAGTCCATCACGTCGCGTTCGTCGACGTTGACGAGGTCGCTGCGGTAGAGCTTCTTGAAGTCGCCCTCCGGGACGTCCACGAGGAGCTGGTCACCGGGGCTCATCTGCCGGCCGATCGTGACGTCGTCGATCGCGACCGCGACCTCTTCACCGGGGAGAGCTTCCGCGACGCTCTGCTCGCCGCGACGGATGCTCTTCACCTCGCCTTGGACCCGTCCATCTTCGAGCAGGAACCTCTGGCCGACGCGGAGCCGCCCTGCAAGGATGCGCAGCCCGACGATGGCGGGCTTCGAGACGCGGAAGACGTGGTCGGGCATGAGGAGGACGCGGCCCGGGAACGTCATCTCCACGCGCCGGTCGGCCTCGAGCTCGACGATGCGCTTCTCGACCCACTCCTCGTACCGGTCGATGAGGTCGTAGATGATGTCGCTCTGGAACGCGACGACGGGGGCGTCCGGGGCGTTCAGGACGTCCTTCGCGTCGGGGAGGAGCTTCACGCTGAACGCGAGGATGACGCGACGCGTCGCGTCCTGGATCGCGGCCGCATCCGTGACATCGCGACGGCTCACGTCGCCGACGACCGCGCGCTGGATCGGGATCTGCTTCGCCTTCAGCTCGAAGGCGATCGCCTCGAGGCTGCCGAGCGTGTCGGCCTTCACGAAGACCCCGACGTCCTCGGTCGGGATGTCGATCTTGACCTCCGCCGCGATCTCCGCGACGATCGCCTCGAGATCCGAGCCTTCCTTCTCGCGCACGACGACGAGAGGCGTGCCCGGCAGGACCCCTTCGAGGTCCTGCGCGGAGATCTTGATCCCGGCCGCGGCCGTGACCTCCTTCTGATGCGAGAACGGCTCGCGATGATCGCGCATCTCGTCGCGGGGCTTCGGCCTCAGCAGCCCCTTCACCTTCGTGACCTTGGGCTTGCCGAGCGCACCGAGGACGATGGTGTCGCCGGCGCGGATGTTCCCGTCGTAGAGGATCGCATCGAGCGTGAGCCCGACGCCGCGCTCCTCCTTCACCTCGAGAACGGTGCCGCGCCCCGGCTTGTCGAGGTCCGTCTTCAGGGCCTCCTCGAGGAAGCGCTGCGCGAGCCCGACGAGCGTGAGGAGGAGGTCCGGGATGCCCTCGCCCGTGAGCGCGCTCACGGGGACGACGGCGACGGACTTCGTGAAGTCCGTGATGCGGTCGATGCGGTCTGCGCTCGGCACGCCGTTGTCCGTGAGCTGGCCGATGATCGTGTACACGCGGTCGTCGAGAGTGGAGAGCACGCCCTCGCCCTGCTTCTTGACGTTGAGGAGGAACGGTTCGTCCGGAGCGCTCTCCCAGCCGTGGATGCGGTCGAGCTTGTTCGCGGCGACGACGAACGGCGTGCGGTTGCGCCGGAGGATCTGCAGCGCCTCCTTCGTCTGCGGCCGGAACCCTTCCTGGATGTCCACGACGAGGACCGCGATGTCCGCGAGCGCGCCGCCGCGGGCGCGGAGCGTCGTGAACGCGTGGTGCCCCGGCGTGTCGATGAAGAGCAGGCCGGGAACGCGGAACTCCTTGCCCTTCATGAGCGGGCCGCACACGTCCCGGATCGCCTCGAGCGGCATCTCGGAGGCGCCGATGTGCTGCGTGATGCCGCCCGACTCTCGCCCGGCGACGCCGGAGCCGCGGATCTTGTCGAGCAGGCTCGTCTTCCCGTGGTCGACATGGCCGAGCACGGAGACGATGGGCTGGCGGGTCGTGACCATGCGCGGTCCGCGCCGAGCGCAGCGGCCGGCTTGAACCTGTCGACGGGGAGCAGCCGACACGAACGCTTATGGGCCGGGAGCCTGGCTCCGCGCGCGATGCTCCGCCCGCTCCTCGCCGCATCCGTCGTCGCCGCGACCCTCGCCGGGTGCCTGTCACCCGCGCCCGAGCAGGTCGTCGCCGCATCCACGCTGCTCCCGGACGTCCTGCCGAAGCGGGTCGCATCCGCGAACGGCATCGTCGACCCGGACGGCGGCCAGGGCGAGCCGAGCCTCGGCATCACGGCCGACGGCGTGCTCTGGACGCACGGCAGGAGCACACGCGGGCTCCCGGCGGTCCCGGTCTTCGGCGGCCTCCTGAACCGCGGCGGGGGCACCGTGTACCGCTCCGCGGACGAGGGCATCACGTGGGAGAAGGTCGCCACGCCCCACCTGTTCCCCGACCTCGACCCGGACCTCGCGGTCGACAAGGACGGCGTCATCTGGGACGACATCCTCTACGTGGGCTGCAACAGCGTCGCCGTGAGCCGCGACGACGGCGCGACCTGGGCGACACACCCCGCGGTCTGCAACCTGCCCATCGGCGACCGCCAATACGTCATCCCGACCTCGGGCGGCACCGCGTACCTCTACTTCCACCAGCTCCCGACCTTCCAGCAGACTGGCATGAAGACGACGGACTACGGGCGCACGTGGATCCCGACCGGTCCGATGGAGGGCCTCGCGCCGCACCACCTCCTCACGGACGAGGGGTCGGGGTGGGGCGGCGGCGGATTCTGGAACGAGAAGCGCGACAGCGTCTGGGCGACCTACACGTGGTTCGAGGGCGGGCTGTCCGACGGCGCCTGGTACCCCGCCGCGTCCGTCACGCGCGACGGCGGGACGACCTGGGAGGTCCTGAAGCTCGAA
>DATDQL010000217.1:0-6927 GCA_035292305.1 Thermoplasmatota archaeon | reverse complement strand
ACGCCGTTCGACCACCAAGGCGGCGTCGACGAGGCCGGCGACGGATGGGAGGCCGAGATCGGTCCGTTCCGCGTGCGCGCGGCCGCGACGCGCCACAGCGCGCCCTCCCTCGCGTGGCGCGTCGAGGCCGACGGCGCGTCGCTCGTGTACGCGTCCGACACCGCGCCCTGCGACGGACTCGTCCGTCTCGCCCACGGCGCGGACGCGCTGCTCGCCCACACGCTCCTCCCGTCCGTCGAGGCGGGCAGCGACCACTCGACCATCCACTCGACCGTGGAGACGGCTTGCGAGGTCGCGGGCGAGGCCCGCGTCGCGACTCTGCTGCTCTCGCACCGCTTCCACGAAGAGCCGTCCGACAAGTTCCTGGCCACCGCGAAGGAAGGGTACCTCGGCCGCATCGTCCTCCTCGAACGCGGCGCCGTTGTCGAGGTGTGACGTGGACGCGTGCGGGACGTGCGGCCGCACGCTCCTCGAGCTGCGCACCGACCTCGGGATCGACGCGCTGCGAGGCTCGACGCCGCTTTGTGCCGTGCCCGGCTGCCCGCTCGTGCAGCGCGTGACCGGGTTCCGCCCCCTGGAGGTGCGCGGGCGGGAGCTCGCGGGAGCGACGCCGCCCGCGGTGTTCGTGGGCCGCCACGGGTACCCGCGCGTGATGGTCGGGCCGCTCCTCGCGCCGGGCACGTCGCCCGAGGAGGCCGCGGTCCTCGGCGACGTCCACGCGTGGTCGGGAAAGGGCATCGACGAGATCCTTTCGCTGCGGGCGCGCCTCGTGCGCGGGCGACGCCTCGCGGACGTCACGAAGCCGCTCGAGGGCGTCGACCGCGTGCTCTCGGCCTCCCGCGAGATCGCGATGGCCGACCGGCCGGTCGAGACCGAGGTCACGCTCGCCAGGCCCCTCGCCGAGGCCGGGGGCCTCTCGCTCGCGCCGGCGCTCGACGGGACGGCCGCGCCGATGGGGCCAGGCGTGGAGGTCCTCGACGCGCGCGTCACGGGGCACGCGACGGTCCCGCGCCGCGTGGACGCCGCGGTGGGAGACACGCACGCCCTCGCCGGCGACGTGATGCTCGAGATGTACGATGCCGGCATCCCGCTCTCGCACGTGCAGCGCGTGCTCTCCGTCGGCCTCCTCGGGGAGGCGCGGCGGCGTCGCCTCGTCCCCACGCGGTGGAGCATCACGGCGACGGACGATACGGTCGGCCGCGCGCTCGCGGCGCGGGTGCGGGACCTCGGTGAGGTCGACGCGACGACGGTCCACTTCGCGGAGCTCCATGGGAACCGCTTCCACGTCGTCCTCTTCCCGGGGCCAAGGTCGTTCGAGATGCACGAGGCGTGGGAGGTCGCTGTGGGCGGCCGTCGGTCCGTCCAGGTGGCGATCGACCTCGAAGGCCCGCGCGGGCGGAGCGACTACGCGTCCAACATCACCGGGGCGTACTACGCGGCGCGGCTCGCGGTGCTCGAGCGCCTGGACGGCGTGATCCGGCGGCAGGCGGGGGTCCTCGTGCTGCGCGAGATCACGGACGCGTACTGGGCGCCGCTCGGCGTGTGGGTCATCCGGGAGGGCGTGCGCGGCGCCCTGGGGGAGAAGGGGCTCGTGTTCGGCGGGCCGGAGGACGCGTGGAGGTACATCCTGCGGCGTGCGCGGTTCCCCGATTCGCTGCCGCGTCCGCAGGCCGTCGCCGGCGCGCGGCAGAGGACCCTGATGGACTTCGGCGCTTGAGTCCGTTGACCCGATCGCGACTGCCGAAGAAGGCCACGAAGACCACGAGACGTCACGAACTTCACGAATCCGCCCCGGGGTTCGTGATGTTCGTGAAGGCTCGTGGTCTTCGTGGACCCGAGGCGCCGTGGCACGCCGGTCGCACCTCCGGCGACGCGAACCGCAACACGCTTGAGCGTCGGCGTACCTCGGTCCGCGGATGCACGAGAAGCCGGTCCACGGCGGGCGCCTCGCGCGCGCATCGACCGGGACGCCTGTTGCGGAACTCGTCGGCCTCGACGTCTCGCGGCGCCTCGCCGGCGGAGGGTGGCGCTCCGTGCGGCACTTCCTCCTCGCGGACCCGCGCGAGGTCGCGATCCGTTGCGGCGTCGACGAGCGCCTCGTGCGCTCGCTCCAGGATGCCGGGGGGCTCCGCCGCGTGCGCGGCCTCGGGCCCCGTGGCGTCGAGTGCCTCGTCGGCGTCGGCATCGACGCGACGCCGCTGCTCGCCGCGAGCGACCCCGCGCGCCTCCACGCGCGCCTGCGCGAGCGATGGGGCGCCGCCGCCCCTCCCGCGGCCCTCGTGCGCGGGTGGGTCGTCGCGGCGCGGGCCTCGGCGGCCGTGCGGACCGTCGGATGACCCGTAGTCGAAGGACCGCGACATAACCTTGATAGGGTCCGGCGGCTGGATGCCGGGCGATGCGACGCCCCGGCGCGCTCCTCCTGGTGGCCGTGCTCCTCGGCGCGGCCTTGCCCGGTTGCCTCGGCGGGGACGATGACGCGAGCGGCGGAACGGGGACGCGCGGCGGGACGGGCGGCTCGTCCGCCGGCGGCGGCACCTCGGGAACAGGTGACGGCTCGACGCCGACGCCGCGGCCGATCAACATGAGCAAGCGCTGGCACTTCCACAACTACTGGGGCACGAGCGACAACGTCACGCTCTTCGACGGCCCTGTCGTCCTCGAGGCGGCCGACGTCTCGGTCGTCGGGCAGACGCCGCTCGTCGGCGGCGCGACGTTCGTCCCGCGCGAGGGCTCCATCGTCCCGCCCGAGGCCGGGTGGATCACAGTGGAGACGACGTGGAACGGCACGCTCCCGCCGAGACCGCTCGACCTCGCGTACCGCGCCGCGAACATGACGGGCTTCCTCCCGGGCGGTCGCGCCTCGCCAGGTCCCGCGACCGTGAACGTCACCGAGGCGATGGCGGACGCGGCGCATACGGGCGCGAGCGGGTGGTCCTTCCGCCTTCTCGCTGGCCCCGACGAGCACGGCCTCGCCGTCGCGAACGGCACGGTCCATGTGCGCGCGATCGCGTGGCTCGGTCGCCCCATCATCATCGACCCGCCGCACCGCGACCACTGGGGAGGGGCTGAGGTCCTCGCGATGGCGACCGCGACGTTCGAGGGGCGCGCGACCAAGACGGCCCAAGGCTACGTCGTGGCCGAGGGCGCGGCCGCGCGGACGCAGGAGAGCGTGCTCGCGATCGTCCCGCCGAACGGGACCGTCGTCCCCGAGGGCGCGACGACCATCGTCGTCCGCCTCGACTGGACGCAGACCGCGCCGCTGCCCGTCCCTCCCGGCCTCGCCGTCGCATGGCGCGAGGGGCAGACGCTGACGTCCGGCCTCGCGACGAAGGAAGAGACCGGCTCGACCTTCGCGCTCTACCGCATCCTGGTGGACACGAAGACCGTGGACTCGCCGTACTCGGCTCGGTCCGTGTGGAGGCTCGACGTCGTGCTCGAGGACACGGCGCCCGCGTTCGACGGGAAGCTCACCGTGCAAGGCTGGGCCGCGAAGGACGCCGGGTGGAAGCCCGAAGGCTGACCGCCCTCACCAGCTCCATTTCCTGCTCAGCCCGAACGCGCGCGCGAGCGTGAGCACGTCGCGCGCCTTCGTCGGCCGCGTCGCGAGCGTCGCGAGGAGCTGGGGCGCGTAGCGCACCTTGGCGCTCCCGTTCCCGACGTCGAGCCGCTTCGGCGCGTAGCGCAGGACGCGCGAGAACTCCTCGTTCGACCACGAGCGCAGGATGCGCTCCGCCTCCGCGTAGCTCGGGTCCGTCAGGGGGTGCCCGCGGAGAAGCGCGTCGTACCGGGCGCCCGCGTCCGCGGGCGGGCCGTCGCGCAGCGTCTCCGCGAGGAGCCGCGCGGCGTGGACCGCGGCCGCCATCCCGCCCTTCGTCACCGGGTTCGTGAGGCCCGCGGCGTCGCCGACGAGGGCGACGTTGCCCGCGCCGAACCGCGTGCCGTTGAAGCCGATCGGATACGCCTCGCGCCGGAGCACGCGGCCTTCGAGCCCCCTTGACGCCGCGAAGCGGTCGAGGCGCTCCCAGTCGCGCCCGTCCTGCGCCGCGAGGATGCCGACGTTGAGGATGTCCCCGCGCGGGAAGACCCACGCGTACTCGGGGCTCCACCGCTTGTCGGTGAAGAACTCGAGCCACGCGTCCGGCTCGCCCTTCGCCTCGATACGGTACTGAAGGCCGAGCGAGGTCGCGTGGGCTCCGCCGACGACCGCGCGGACGACGCTCCCGGGGCCGTCGCAGCCCACGAGCACGTCGCACGCGGCGCGGAGCTCCCGCGCCCGCGCGGCCGTCACCTTCTCGCCGAAGCGCAGGTCCGCGCCGGCCTTCGAGGCCGCCTCGGCCATCGCGGGGATCCACCGCTCGCGCGCCATCGTGTGCCCGCGGTCGTGCACGTCGACGACGGTGCCGGGGAACGCCCACCTCGCACCCTCGAACGACTGCGCGATGTACGGCCGGCTGTCGAACGCGGAGAACGCTGTGATCGTGGCGTCGCTGAGGCCTTCGGCGCACAGCGTCGTGTACGGCGCCGCCTCGCGCTCGAGGACGGTGACGTCGTGCCCCTGCGCCGCAGGCCCGCGGAGGAGCTCGAGCGCCGTGATGCAGCCCGCGAGGCCGCCTCCGACGATCGTGACGCGCACGGGGCGCGAACGCGGTCCCGGCGAAAAACCCCCAGGTAAGCACAGCTTCAAGACGGGGCCTCGCGGTCCCGGCGTCGTGGGCGACCTCGCGGGAAAGACCGCGCTCGTCACGGGCGGCGGGCGCGGCGGCGGCGCCGCGATCGCGCGGGCCCTCGCGGGAGGCGGCGCGCGCGTCCTCGTGAGCTACGTGCGCTCGGGCGAGGCCGCGCGCAAGCTCGCGGAGGAGATCGACGGGGTCGCGGTCGCGGGGGACGTAGCGACGCCCGAGTCCTGCGCGTCCCTCGCGCGCGCGGCGGAGACCGCGCTCGGCGGGCTCGACGTCCTCGTGAACAACGCCTCGTACGCTTCGAAGGCGTCCTGGAACCGGCCACTCGAAGCGCTCGACCCCGCGGAGTTCGACCGCGTCGTGCTCGTCGACCTTCGCGGCACGTTCCTGATGTCGCGCGCGTGCATCGCGATGCTGCGCGCCCGCCGCGGCTGCATTGTGAACGTCGCTTCGTCCGCCGCGCTCCAGGGGGACGCGGAGACGCTCGTCCACAACGCCGCGAAGATGGGCGTCGTCGGCTTCACGAGGAGCCTCGCGCGTGCCGAGGCACGAAGCGGCGTGCGCGTGAACGCCGTCGCTCCAGGGAGCATCGACACCGGCTGGATCGAGTCCTGGCGGCTCGACGAAGCGGACCGCCGCGCGCTCGTCGAAGCGATCCCGCTCGGCCGCGTCGCGCGCGCGGAGGAGCTCGGCGAGGCGGTCGCGTTCCTGTGCTCGCCGCGCGCGAGCTACGTCACGGGGCAGACGCTCGTCGTCGATGGGGGCGTGCTGATGCGATGACCGAGCGCCGCGAGCGCGCCGCGGAGCGCCCCGACACGTCGACCGTGCCCGGCCATCCTCCGCGCGCGGCGGCGACCACGGGATCGGACGCGCGCCTCCACGTCAACCACCAAGACACCAAGACACCAAGGAAGGACCGGGGGGGATCGTCCAGTCTTCGTCTCTTCGTCTCTTTGTCTCTTCAGTTGCTTCGGTCGGATCGAGGCTGTGTACCGCTCGCAGGACCAAGGCTGACCGGAGCGAACTCGTCGAGGCAAGGAAGAGACGAAGAGGCCTTGGCTCGAAAGTTCGAAGTCTCGAGGGGGCGAACAAGGCGCGACCTCCGATCCTTCGTTCCTCCGTTCCTCCGGGTGAACCTGGCGGGAAGCAACGGACCGGTTGGCGCCCGCCAGGAAAACCCGGAGGAACGGAGGCTCGCAGCGCCGGAGTTTCGAGCCAACGCCGAAGAGACAAAGACCGACAGGATCGCTCCGCATCCGGGCCATGTCCACGAAGGCTTGGTGTCTTGGTGCCTTGGTGGTTCCGTTGGGATTGGGCGGCCGCCAAGAACATCACCCGGGCGGGCCTGCCGATGAAGCACCTCGTCCTCCTCTCCGGCGGGATCGACAGCGCCGTCGCGCTCCGGTGGTCGCTCCGGCAGACGAAGGACGTCGTGGCGCTCACGTTCGACTACCACGACCGCGCGGCGCAGGAGAAGCAGGCGACGGTGGCGCTCGCCGAGGCCGCAGGCGTGCCGCTGCGCGTCGTGACGCTTCCGTTCCTGCGCGAAGCGTCGGACCTGTCCGCGGAGGACCGGCAGAACCCGCACCTCGCGGACGCGCCCGAGGGGTACGTCCCCGCGCGCAACCTCGTGTTCTACGCGATCGCGGCGAACGTCGCGGAGACGCTCGGAGCGTCCACGATCGTCGGCGGCCACCACGGAGAGGACGCGGAGCTCTTCCCGGACGCGAGCCGTCCGTTCTTCGACCGGTTCGAGGACCTCGCGCGGCTCGGGGTGTGGAGCTACCGGAAGCGGCCCTTCGACGTCGCGCTCCCCCTCGGCCACCGCACGAAGGAGGAGGTCGTGCGGCTGGCGTTCGAATGGAACGTGCCGCTCGAGCTCACATGGAGCTGCTACGGGGACGGGGCGCGCGCGTGCGGCCGCTGCAGGAGCTGCGCGGAGCGCAGCGCCGCGTTCGAGGCGGTCGGGGCCGCCGACCCCGCGCTGGTCGCCTAAGCGGGCGGGCCGGACGGTCCCGGAGGCGCGCGGGGCGCGATCTTCTCCGGCTTCTCTTCCCGCACGCCCTTGAGCGGGCTCGCGTACGTCCCCGGCGGGCGCTCGTTCAGGGCGGGCGGAAGCGGCGCTCTTTCCATCTGCACTTCTTGCACCGCGAGGAGGTCGGCGAGGCGGTCGACGGACGGGGCGAGGAGGCGGTCGAAGTCGCGCACATCGGTCCAGAGGTGCGTGCGTACGACGAGCTTGCGGCGG
>DATDQL010000216.1:0-2592 GCA_035292305.1 Thermoplasmatota archaeon | reverse complement strand
GGCGGCCGCCTCGCGCGCAACCTCGCGTGGCTCGCCGTCGCGACCCCGCTGCTCGGCCTCGCCCTCAACGTGTTCTTCGGGGGCGGCATCGCGGTCGACGCCGCGGGGACCGCCGGGATCGCGCGCCTCGCGATGGCGGCGATCCTCGCCTACGCCATCCTCCGCCACCAGCTCTTCGACCTGGACGTGAAGGTGAAGTGGACGCTGCGCCGCGGCACCCTCGCGGCCATGTTCCTCGCCGTCTTCTTCGTCGTCGCGCAGGTCGCGCAGACGTTCCTCACCGACGCGCTCGGCCTTGTCGTCGGGGGGATGGCGGCGGGGCTGCTCCTGTTCGCGATCGCGCCGCTCCAGCGCATGGCGGAGCGGGTCGCCGACGTCGCGATGCCCGGCGTGCGCGACCCGCGCGAGCGCGCGGTCGCGCTCGGCGCGGACGAAGCGTATCGCGAGGCGCTCCGCATGGCTCTCGAGGACGGCGTCATCACGCCCGCCGAGGAGCGCAGCCTCGCGCGGATGGCGCGGCAACTCGGCATCGACCCGGAGCGCGCGCTCGACCTGCGGGACGAGGTGCGCGGCGTCTTGGGCGCGTGAGACCGTATCGCGACGGCAAGGAACGCACCTGCTAGAGAGAATACCCCCGAGGGTCCTCCGGACCTCATGCCCGCGCTGCGCGCCGCGCTCCTCGTCACCCTCGTCGCCTTCGTCCCCCTCGCGGCCGGCATCGACCCGTCGGGGAACGACGCGGGGAGCGGTGCGGACGCCCCTGATTCCGACGCCGGCCTCCTCCTCGGGCCGGGCGCGTACTCCGGCACGCTCACGCGGCACACGGACGAGACCGACCTCTACCGCTTCGAAGCCGAGGCGGGCGACGTCATCGAGTTGTCCTTCGCGGGCCCGGCGGGCATCCGCTTCACGCTGGACGGCTCGAGTGTCGTGAACGGGGGACCCGCCCTCACGCGCAACGTGCCCCCTGGGGGGTCGCTCTGGACCGTCCTGCCCGTGTCGGGCGAGTGGCGGATCCGAGTCGGGATCTTCTCGCCGACGGGCCCGGGGCCGTTCGCGTATTCGTTCGCCTTCGACTTCGACGACGACGCGAGCGTCGTGCGCGTCGACGCGGCCGACGGGTGGACCGCGTTCGAGGCGGACCTCTCGGGCGCGTCGCGCGCGGCCCTCATCGAGGGCGCGGTGGCGAGCTCCGAGCCGCGCGAAGCCCAGGTCCTCTACGAGCGCATGACCTCGTCGTCCGAGCGAGCGGCGCTCCACGGCTGGTACGTTCGGCACGGCGGGGATCTCGTCGCGTTCGGCGACGTCTCGACGCGCGCGCCTGTGCCCGGCCTTCCGCCCGGGACCGCGTGGTCCGGCGGGCGCCTCCCGCTGGGGCCGCTCGTCGTCCGCGTCGCGCAACCAGACGGTGCGGCCCTGCGGGGCGTGTTCTTCCTCGCCGTGGACGGGCCTTGGTCGTACACGACCGCCTCGGGGAGCGACCTCGTGCTGTGGGACCCGCACGAGGCCCCAACGGTCGCGGCGCCGTTCGTCGGCGTCGTGGCGGCCGCGCACGCCGAGTACGAGCTCGGGCCCGGATTCTTCGGCGTGTTCGACGACGCCGGCCTCGGGGGCAACGTCACCGGCCCCGACGGGACGGAGTACGAGCCTCTCAGCATCCCTCAGGTCGCGAGGATCCCCGTCTTCCTCGCCGAGCCGCCCGAAGGCAGGTGGACCTTCGACATGCCCGAAGGCCAGGTCCTCGCCGGCGACCCGACCGCGCCCCGTCTCGTCGGAGCGTGGGTCCCGTGGCTCGGCGTCGTCGACGTGCATCCCGAGCCGTTCGCGTGCTGCGACTGGAGCTGACCGCCGGGCATAGGGTCAAGTCGGGCGAGGGGCCTGGACGTGCGTGTCGGTCGCTGTACCTCTCTGGGTGCCGTCGGCCCTCGCGGGCATCCTACTCATCGCCCTCGCTGGCGCGCTCCTGGTGCTGGATCGGCGCCAGCTCGCGACGCGGGCGTTCGCCGTCCTCCTCGTGCTGCGGGCCCTCGGCACGATCGCGCGCGCGTTCCAGACATCGCCGTCGTTCACGATCGACGCGGCCGCGAGCCTCGTCTTCCCCGCAACGGCCGCGTGCAGCGCCTTCGGCGGGCTCTACTTCGTCCTCGTATACCCGAGACGTCGGACCTGGATCGGGCGTTCGCCGTACGGGTGGGTGGCCCTTGCCATCCCCGCGGCGGCGCTCGCCATCTTCATTCTCGCGCGGCCCGACCTCTACGCGATCCTCGCTCCGGACCCCGCGGGAGGGGCTCGCCTCGTCTCCGCGGGGCCGCTCTTCGGGTTCCTCCCTCTCGCGTTCATCACGACGTGCGCTTTCGCCCTCGTCTTCGCTTGGGAGTACGCGCGCGCGCCTCGGACGTCGGGGCGGTCCGTGCTTCTCCTCGTTTCGCTGGCGTTCGCGCTCGAGGCCGTCGTCACTTCGCTCATGTACGTCGTCGCCGACGTCGCCGGGACCCTGCGTCCGGTGCCTGGGGTGTACGGTCGCCTCCAGGCGATCGATTTCGAGATCGGCTTCCTCCCGCTCCTGCTCCTCGTTGCCGTCCTCCTCCGCGC
>DATDQL010000215.1:0-6967 GCA_035292305.1 Thermoplasmatota archaeon | reverse complement strand
GCGCCGTGCCGCAGCACGGCGCAGCGCGCGTGCATCAAGACTTGTCACAGGTTGTCCGCCGAAGGCGGACAACCTGTGTTGAAGCGGCACTAGAACAGGTGCCCGAGCTTGACGCGCTTCGCTTCGAGATAGCGCCCGTTGTGCTCGGTAGCGTCGGAGACCAGTGGCTCGCGACGCGCGACGCGGATGCCGTGATGTTCGAGACCTTCGACCTTGCGCGGGTTGTTCGTGAGCAGCACGACGCTCTTGACGTCGAGCGCCTGGAGGATCGCCGCCGCCGGCGCGTAGTCTCGCGCGTCGTGGGGGAGGCCGAGCGCCTCGTTCGCCTCCGCGGTGTCGAGGCCGCCGTCCTGGAGCCGGTACGCGCGGATCTTGTTGAGCAGGCCGATGCCGCGGCCTTCCTGCTGGAGGTACAGGAGCACGCCTCCGCGAGGGTTCGCCGCGATGGCGCAAAGCGACGCCTCGAGCTGTGCGCCGCAGTCGCAGCGCAGCGATCCGAGCACGTCCCCCGTGAGACACTGGCTGTGGATGCGGACCAGGATGTCGTCACCGCCGCGAACGTCGCCGCGCAGGAGCGCGACGTGCTCCTCGCCGGAGGGCCCCTCGAAGGCGAGGATCTCGAACTCGCCGTGGCGGGTCGGGAGGCGGGCGGCAGCCGCGGTCGGCACGGTCGGGCGCGCGCCGTTGGAGAGCACGCCGCGCCATCCCGGCGCGAGCTACATAGGATTTGCGTACGTAACCGTGCATGAGTAGGAGGGGATCGCCGCGCGTCGCCCCCGGCCCTCACCGGACGATCTCCGCGTAGAGCTTCTCGAGCTGGTCCACGACGCGCGGCCAAGTGAAGCGCTCCGCGACGACGCGGCGCCCTTCCTCCCCGTGGCGCCTCGCGAGATCGGGGTCGCCGAGGTACCGGAGCGTGGCCGCCGCGAGCGCCTCGGCGTCGCCGTGCGGCACGAGCGTGCCCGTGCGGCCGTCCTCGACCACGAACGGGATCCCGCCCACCGCCGAGGCGACGACGGGGCGACCCCGCGCCATCGCCTCGAGGAGGACGATCCCGAACGCCTCGTAGCGCGAAGGGAGCACGAACACGTCGCACGCGGAGAACCAGAGTCCGGGATCCGCAACGGCTCCGGGAAGGAGAAGGCTCCGCTCGAGGCGTAGCGCGCGAGCGAGCCGTTCGAGCCCCGCCCGCGTCCCACCGTCGGGGCCGACCACGGCGATGCGCGCGCCCGGCCGACGGTCGAGGATGCGCCGTCCCGCCGCGAGGAGCGTCCGCAGCCCCTTGTCGTGGCCGAGGCGGCCGAGGAAGAGCACGAGGTCCCCGTCGATGCCGAGCTTCGCTTTCGCCTCCTCCTTCGGGCGCACGTCGGAGAGTTCCGCCTCCGGCAGGCCGTTCGGGACGGTGCGGACGCGATCCCGCGGGACGCCGAGGCGCGCGTACTCGCCGACCTCGTGCGCCGTGACCGCGACGACGCGGTCCGCAGCGCGCATCGCTCGGCCGCCGGAGGTGCGATCGTAGACGAATCGGGAAGCCGCGACGAGCGGGTTCTCCGGAGGATAGAAGCCGTGCGCCGTGACGACGAACGGGCGACCGCGCCGCGCACGCGCGGCCTCCTCGACGGCGGAGAAGCGGTACGCGTGCGCGTGGAGCACGTCCGCTTCCGTGCGACGCAGGAAGTCGCCGAGCCCCGGCATCGGCAGCCACGGCGGGAACAGATAGTCGCCCTTGAACCGCCTCGCCGCGAACCGCACGACGCGCACGTCACCGTCCTGCTCCTCTCCGACGCGACCCGCCGTCGACGACGTTGCGACCGTCACCACGTGGCCGCGAGCCGCGAGCTCGCGAGCGATCGCGCGTACGTGGTTCTCGGTCCCGCCGTGGGCGGGCGGGTAGCGCGGCGAGACGTGGAGGATCCTCACGCAGGCCGCCCTCCGCGCAGGCGCGCGACGAGGAGGCCGAGCTCGTAGGGCGCGTACACTGCCCAGAGGACCCCGATCCTGCGGGCGAACGCCTGGGACGCTCCGTGCGTGCGCCAGAAGCGCGCGACGAACGCGCGATGCACGACGAGCGGCACGAGACCGAGGAGACCGAGGAGCGCGACGGCCCAGGCCCAGTGGACCAGCACCGCGAACGCGAGGAGCACGGCCGCGCACGCGGCGCCCGTCGGGGCGATCCAGCGCTCGAGGGCGGGGAAGTACTCCGGGTACCGTCGCAGGAGTTCGGCCGCTCCTTCACCGTACGCGAAGTGCTGCCGCAGGAGCGCGCGCCACGTGCGACGCCGCTCGTGGGCGACGGGGTTGTCGATGCGCCGCAGGACGTAGCCGCGGCGCGCGATACGGGCATTGAGGTCCGGGTCCTCCGCGGTCTGCATGTCGCGGAACCCCCCGGCCTCGAGGAGCGCCTCTCGACCGTAGGTGCAGTTGATCGTGTTGATGCCGTGGAAGCTGCGGGCCTCCATCTCGCCCATGACGTCGTCGACCGCATGCTGGAACGGGGTCGAGCGCGAGGGCGTGCGGTTCGCCCCGCCCAGCGCGCCCGTGTGCTCGCCGTGCGCGCGAGCCTCGCTCCATGCGCGCGCGTATCGCTCGAGCCAGTCCGGAGGCGCCTCGCAGTCGGAATCGATGAAGCAGACGACGTCGCCTCGCGCCACCTCCACGCACCGTTGCCTCCCACGGCCCCGGCTCCCGGGTTCGACGACGACGCGGACGGGGAAGGGCACGCTCTTCGACCACGCCTCCGCGGCCTCGCGAGACCCGTCCGTCGAACCCGCGTCGACCACCACGAGCTCGTCCGGCACGCGGTCGCCGGAGGCGAGGCTCGCGAGGAGCGCCTCCAGTCGCGCCCGATCGTCCTTGACGGTGATGGCGACGGTGAGCCGCACGAGGCCGGCCACGGCGGAGGTCTTCATGAATCCCGCGCCAGGAACCCGTCCCACGTGCCGCGAAGCCACGCCCGCGACGCCCGCGCGTCGCCGCTCGCCCGGCGTGCATGGTAGAGGTCGAGCGGCAGGTCCGCGAGCGCCGCGAGCCTCGCCGTCACGCGGTCGGCGCCGCTGCCGTGCTTCCTCACGCACCGGAACCGGTTCCGCGCGCGATGGTACATCGCGTACTCCGAGTGCACGCCGCTCGACGCCGACACCCGGTGGAACGCGCGCGCGGAAGGGACCACGATGACGCCACGGCCGCGGCGCCGCGCCGCGAGGCACCAGTCCACGTCCTCCCAGTACGCGCCGTACGCCTCGTCGAACCCACCTTGCTCGCGCAGGTCCAGCGCGCGCAGCATCGGCGCCGAGCCCTCGACGTAGTCGACGAGGTAGGGCGACGCGCACGGCGGGGTCGCCCGCCCTTCGTGCACGTGCCAAGTGCGGCCGCGCGCGAGAGAGACGCGCCCCCCGGCGTTCGAGAGCACGCCGGGGTGGCCGCGATCGTAGACGAGGGGGCCGGCGGCCGCGACGTCCGCGCGCTCGTCGAGCGCGTCGGCAAGACGGCGAGCCGCGAGCGGGTCGACGACGACGTCGTTGTTCAAGATCCAGACGTGACGCGGGTCGCGTTCGAGCGCACGGCGGATCCCGGCGTTCATCCCGCGCGCGAACCCGAGGTTCTCGGCGTTCGCGACGAGCTCGAGACCTGCGAACCGCTCCGAGCGGGCGCCCGCGACGAGCTCGCCCGCGGGACACTCGGTCGAACCGTTGTCGACGAGGACGACCCCCACGGGCTCATCCGAGGCTGCGAGGCTCTCGAGGCATTCGCGCGTGTCGTCGCGCCGGTTCCAGTTGAGCACGACGGCGACGACGCGCGGGCTCCCCACGGCGACCCGACCGATGGCCGGCGCCGAAAGCCTTTCGGCGCTGCCCACGCTCCCGGGGGCCGTGAAGCTCGGCCGCGGCGCGGGGGCGAACCTCGTCGCGCTCGGAGCGTCGCAGCTCGTCGGCGCCCTTGCCGGCATCCTCGTCGCGCGACGGCTCGGGCCGAGCGGGGTCGGCACGCTCGCCCTCGTCTTCGGCCTGTTCGCGGTCGTCCACCCGGTCGCCGCGTTCACCGCGAGCGCGAGCGTGATCCGTCAGGCGAAGACGCCCGACGTCCAGCGTGTCTTCGGCACGAGCCTCGCGCTCAAGCTCCTCGTGTCCGCGGGGCTCCTCCTCGCGACGGCCGCACTCTCGCCGTTCCTCTCCCGGTTCCTCGACGTGCACCCCGCGCTCCTCTTCGTCGCGGGAAGCGGGTTCCTCGCGGCCGCGGGGTACGAGACGGCGCTCAACCGGCTCGAGGCCGACGGGCGGTTCTTCGCGCGGAGCTTCATCCTCCCCGTCGGCCCGGTCGTGTACCTCGCCATCGTCGCGCTCGCCGTCCGCGACACGTTCACCGCGGCGGTCGCGACGGTCGCCGGCTCGTTCGCGATGACGCTCGTCGCCCTGCCCCACCTGCGTGGCGTCTGGCCGGTGCTCGACCGCGAGGTGTCGGCGTTCCTGTGGCGCATCGGATCCCGTCTCGTCGTCGGCGACCTCCTCTTCACGGGACTCCTCTGGTTCGACACGTTCTGCGTCAGCTGGTTCCTCGGGAAGGCCGAGGCGGGCATCTACCAGACCGCGTACAATCTCGCGTTCCTGCTCGTCATCGGTTCGACCGTGCTCGAGATCGCGCTCATCCCGATGCTCGCACGGGCCCGCGCGGCCGGCGACGCGCTTGCGAGCACGTACCACGCCGGGAGCATCTTCGCCCTCGCCCTCGCCGTCGTCGCCTTCGCGGCGATCGTGCCGCTCGGGCCGCTCCTCCTCGGCCTCTACGGGCCAGCGTTCGTCGCGGCGTACCCGAGCCTCGTCGTGCTCCTCGCGATGGGGACCTTCGGCGCGCTCTTCTTCCCCGTGAAGGCCGTCCTCGCCGCGGTCGAGAGACCGGACGTCACGCTCCGCATCACGGCCCTCGAGGTCGCGGTCAACGTCCCGCTCAACATCGTCCTCATTCCGAGGATGGGGGTGCTCGGCGCGGCGATCGCCGCCGCCGTCGCCTTCGGGGTCGGCGCCGCCGCCGGATGGTGGTCCGTCCGGCGCCTCACCGGGCTCCTTCCCTTCCCGGCGCCGAGGGAATGGTGGGACATCGCGCGAAGGGCGGCGTGATCCGGGCGCCGGCACCCTTGAATGCCTCGACCGGGTTCGGCACCGCGTGGCGCTCCTTCACGGCGACTACGCTCCTGCGCGCGGGTGGATCCCGCCGGAGCGCACGCGCCGGCTCGTCGCGGACACGGTCGCGCGCCGCGCAGGTCTCTTCCCGGGCGACATCGCGCTCGTTGCGCCGTGCGGGCCCGGCCTCGCCGCCGCGCCGCTCGCTCGCGCGTTCACACGGTGCCGCGTCGTCGCCGCGGACGCGGACGCACGGATCCTCGAACGATGCCGCGCGAACGCGATCGCTCTCGACGCGGCAGACCGCTTGCGCCCTTACCTCGCGGACGCGACGGCGCTGCCGTTCGAGGACGAGTGTTTCCCGCTCGTCGCGTGCGCGTTCGAGCTCCACGCGCGCGACGACGCGCTCGACGTGCTCGACGAGCTCCTTCGCGTCGCGTTCTGGTCGGGGAAGCTCATCGCGGTGGAGCCCGACTTCTCGCGGCTCCCGAACAAGCCGGCCGGTCTCGCCCGCAACGTGTTCGACGAGGACACGGTGGGGGCGATGAAGGAGATGGGGTGGGGGAAGGTCGCGGTCCAGAAGATCGAGGTCCTCGCGGACGGCACGGTCGTGCAGCTCATGAGCGCGAAGCGCCTCGATGGGCCCGAAGGGGCGGACCGCGACGGCGACGTGAAGTGAGGGCCAGAAGACGCTACCGGCCGCCGGAGTCGCACGGAGCAGACCCTTATGCGGGGCTTGCCCCGTCGCGCCCCGATGGCCGAGCCGCCCGCTGCGTTCGACCGCCTCCTCGCGCTCGCATCGCTCTCGCTTGTCGGGGGGCTCTACCTCGACGGATGGGCGCACGCGCACCGGCCCGGCCTCGAGTCGTTCTTCACCCCTTGGCACGCCGTCCTCTACTCGGGGTTCGGCGCGTGCGCCGCCGTGCTCGCGTGGGCCGCGTGGCGCGCCCGCGGCGTCCCCGACGGCCGAGGCGCCTCGTATGCAGGCGCGGCCGTGTTCGTCGTCGGCGGCGTGGGCGACCTCCTGTGGCACGTCGCGTTCGGCGTCGAGGTCTCGGTGGAGGCGCTCGTGAGCCCGACGCACCTCCTCCTCGCGACGGGCATGGTGCTCATCGTGTCGTCCCCGCTCGCCGCGGCGCTGCACCGTCGCGCCCCGCGGGAGTCCTGGACGTCGATCGCGCCGGCCCTCCTCTGCGCCGCCCTCGTGCTCGGCCTCCTCACGTTCTTCACGCAGCTCGCGCACCCCGGCGCTCGCCCCTGGCCGCACGTCGGCAACCGCCCACCCTCGGGCCTCGTCATGTTGGCGCCCGGCTGGCCGGTCCTCCCGTCGATCGCGGACGGGCTCCTCGCGGAGGACGTCGCGAAGAGCTACGGCCTCGCGGCGGTGCTGCTCCAGACGCTTCTCCTGCTCGCCATCGTCCTGCCCCTCGCGCGGCGCGTGGACGTGCCGCCGGGCGGGTTCACGCTCGTCCTCGGCCTCGACGGGCTCCTCGTCGCGCTGATGCGCGACCATATGGGTTGGGCGGTCGCGATGCTCGCGGCCGGCGTCGCGGCGGACGCGTTCTTCCGGAAGGTCCGGCCGGCGGGGAGCCGCGCACGCCTCGCGGTGTTCGCGACGCTCGTGCCGGTGGGGCTCTGGACGTTCTGGCTCGTCGCCCTCGCAGCGGCCGGCGGCGTGTGGTGGTCGGTCCACATGTGGGCCGGGACGGTGGCCGCGTCGGGGCTGCTCGGGTGGGGCGCGGCGGTGGTGTTCTCCTCGGCGTCCTCCGACGAGCCGGCACGGGACCCTTCCCCGTCCGCGCTCGACAAGCCGCGATGACGCGATGACGCGATGATGAGAGACTCGGTTGTCG
>DATDQL010000214.1:0-3249 GCA_035292305.1 Thermoplasmatota archaeon | reverse complement strand
CGTAGAACGGTCGCCCCGCCCCGCCGGGGCGCACGCCGGGCCGCGCGAGCCCGTCGAGCGGGAGGAGCAGCAGCTCCGCGACCTCGTCCGGCGACGCCGGCGAGGCCGGCACGAGCGCGAGCGGGACCGCCGCGGCGTACGCGCACACGAGAACGCCACGGAACGTCGGGAAGTCCGCGACGTGCCCCAGCACGCGCAGGTCCGCCGCGCCGAGCCCGACCTCCTCCTCGGTCTCGCGGAGCGCGGCGGCGAGCGGGCCCGCGTCGTCCGGGTCCAAGCGCCCCCCGGGGAACGAGATCTCGCCCGGGTGAGAGGACAAGAACTCCGACCGACGCGTGTAGAGGAGGGCCAGCGATCCGTCGTCGCAGACGACGACGGGGACGAGCACGCCGGCGACGCGGGCCGCGGGCTCGCCCCGCTCGGGATCGGGGGCCGCGAAGGCCTCCTCGAGGCGGCGCAGCGCGGCGTCGGGCAACACGGGGCAGACGCCCGCTTGCGGCATGAAGGCGAGCCCGAGGCGCGGTCTGCTCGGGCGGTTCGCGCTGCGGGAGCCGACAGGTTTCCTGGGTCGGGTCGAGGATGCCGCGGCGTGATCGCGGTCACGAGATGACGACGCTCTTCACGCCGGGCCCGTTCTTGATGGCGCCGATGACGTCCATCGGGATCGGGTCCTCGGTGACGATGTAGAGGCGCGGTTCGTCGACGAGCTCGGGGTCGTCGACGATGGCTTGTCGGATGCTGATGCCGCGGGATGCGATGATGCCGGCGACGTGGGCGAGGATGCCGGGTTGGTGCGGGTCGGTGGGGACGATCTCGACGACGCCCCATTTGAGGGCGGGGGCCGCGTTCTTGAGGAGGCACGTGGGCTCGAGCCGGGTGTAGACGGCTTGGAGCTCGGGTTCGCGGCGGATCGTCTCGATGGTGGCGCTGATGATGCGGCGGTCGACCTTGCACGCGCGCGCGAGGGCGGTGTCGCTGACGGCGATCTCGCCGCAGTAGACGCCGTCCGGCCGCACGCTGAGCCCGTACCGCATGAGCGTCTCGGCGACGCGGCTTTGGGCGGGGAAGCGTTCGAAATACCGCGTGAGGAGCTCCCACATCAGCGTCGCTCTCCACATCCGTGCATCGTCGTCTTGACCTTGTCGCTCATGGCCCTGTCCTGCACGTCCGAACGCGAAAGGGTCCGGTCGGATGCACGTTCAAGTAGAATGACGCACGCTTCCGCTCCTAAGGCTTAAATAAGAACGGCCCCACTCCGAACCGAGGTCGCCCGTGACAAGTCTTGGCAAGCAGCGCCGTCTGGCACGCATCGTGGATGGCACGAGCGGGCGCTCGGTCATGATCCCGATGGACCATGGCGTCTCGGTAGGCCCAGCGCCGGGGATCGAGGACCCGCGTGCGGCGGTCGCGCGCGTGCGCGAGGGCGGGGCGTCCGCCGTCGTCCTCCAGAAGGGGCTCGTCCGCGCGGTGGCGGGGGAGCTCGGACGCATGGGTCTCCTCGTGCATCTCTCGGCTTCGACAGACCTCAACCCCGACCCGAACGATAAGCGTCTCGTCGGGACGGTCGAGGAGTGCGTGCGCCTCGGCGCCGACGGCGTGAGCGTCCACGTCAACGTCGGCGCGAGGGAGGAGAGCCGCATGGTGGAGGACCTCGGGCGCGTCGCGACGGAGTGCGACCGCTCCGGGATGCCGCTCCTCGCGATGATGTACCCGCGCGGCCACGAGATCCGCGACCCGCACGAGCTGCGGTACGTGCGCCACGTCGCGCGCCTCGGCGCGGAGCTCGGCGCGGACCTCGTCAAGGTGCCGTACACGGGCAGCGTCGAGACGTTCCGGGAAGTCGTGCGCGGCTGCCCGGTGCCGGTCCTCATCAGCGGCGGCCCGCGCGTCGATTCCGACGCCGCCCTCCTGAAGACGGTCGCGGACTCCGTGAAGGCCGGCGGCGCGGGCGTCAGCATCGGGCGCAACGTCTGGCAGCACCCGAAGGCGAGCGAGATGTGCCGCGCGATCGCGGATATCGTCTTGCGCGACGCGACCGCGGAGGAGGCCGCGGCGCGGCTCGAGAAGTCGTGAGCATGCCTTCCCAGGTGTGGATCGCCGTCCCTGACGGCGCGAAGGACGTGCTGACGGCCGGGCTCGAGCGCGGGTTCTCGACGTTCGTCGTCCCGCCCGCGCTCGAGGCGGGCGCGCGCCGCCTCGGCAAGGTGCGGCTCCTCACGTCCGAAGAGGACGGCCTCCATGAGGACGGGCGGCTCCATGCGCCGCGGATCGTCATCCGCGGCGGCGAGGACCAGGACCGCGCGCGGGCCCTCGCGGGCAAGCACGCGGCGGTCGTCGTCGCCGCGACGGACTGGAAGGTCATCCCGTACGAGAACCTCATCGCGCACTATCAAGGCAAGGGGACGCACCTCGTCGCCGAAGCCTCGACACCCGCGGAGGTCATCGTGCTGCTCGAGACCCTCGAGGTCGGCGTGGACGCCGTCCTGTTCACGCCCCGCGACGCCGGCGACGTCCTCGAGCTGCACGGGCTGCTCGCGGCGCGCGCTCGCGAATCCGTCGACCTCGTGCGCGGGAAGGTCGTCGCCGTGCGCCCGCTCGGCTCGGGGGACCGGGTGTGCCTGGACACGTGTTCGCTCCTCGCGGTGGGCGAAGGGATGCTCGTGGGCTCGAGCGCGTCCGCGATGTTCCTCGTCCAGGCCGAGTCCCTCGAGAGCGAGTACGTCGCGGCCCGGCCGTTCCGCGTGAACGCGGGCCCGGTGCACGCCTACGTCCTTCTCCCCGGAGGGAGGACGCGCTACCTTTCGGAGATGCGCGCGGGCGATACCGTCCTCGCGGTCGACGCGCAAGGAAGGACGCGCACCGTAGTCCTGGGCCGCGTGAAGATCGAGACGCGCCCGCTCATCCTCGTCGAGGCCGAGATCGGCGGCCGCCCCGCATCGACCATCCTCCAGAACGCGGAGACGATCCGTGTCGTGACTCCCGAAGGGCCCGTCAGCGTCGTCGACCTCCACCCGGGGCAGGAGATCTTCCTCCGCACGGAGGAGGGCGGCCGGCACTTCGGGACCGCCGTTCGAGAAACGATCTTGGAGCGATAGGATGCGGCGAGCGGACGGGGCGTGCTACGGAGTGCCGGCGGCACGGAGTAGCACGAGCGAAGCGTCCCCGGAGCACGCCGCGCCCGGCGAGGTCTCGCCCGCGCACGGGCGAGACTCACCGCGTCCGCGGGCGCGGTGTGGGACGAGCGAGGGC
>DATDQL010000213.1:0-5468 GCA_035292305.1 Thermoplasmatota archaeon | reverse complement strand
ACCTCGCAGGGTTCAGCGTCACGGGCTGGTGCGGCGACGGCGCGAGACAATGCTACGACAACCGGCAGGCGTACGACCGCGTCGCCGCGACCGCGGCGCGATGCCACCCGTTCAACCTCAACGACCGTCCGTGGGCGGCGTACGCTTCCGGCAGTCTGCTCCTCGTCAACAACGCCGGCGGCGGCGCGATGCAGATCGGCATCATGGACGTTCCCCCGGCGACGCCTGTGGGCGTCGGCGGCGGCGCCGCGAGCGTCGCGGGACCGACGTGGAACTTCTGCGCGAGCGAGGACGGCGGTATCCCCGGCGTCCCCGCGATGCGCGAGGACGGTGTCTTCGCAGTGCCGCAGATGGCGGGCGGCATGGACGACCAGGTCCTCAACGTCATCGTCGGCAACAAGGCCGACATCTTCGCCGTCGAGACGAAGGAGGTCTTCCCCGTCACCTCCGCCGGTGCCGGCACCTCGAACGGCGGCCGCACGGCGTTCGACCGCGACGGCACCCTCTACGTCGGCGCGCGCAACAACACAGCAGAGTACGAGACCGTGGAAGCGCCGCTGCCGGTGCTGCCGGACCGCACGCGCGCAAAGGAGATCCTCGACGGGCAGTTCAAGCTCGCCGTCAGCACCGACGGCGGCCAGACCTTCACGAGCGCGACGTTCTCGGCGGTCGACAAGAAGCCCGTCCAATCCCTCTACCTCGACGGCAACATGGCGGGTCCGGGCGCGCTCCTCACGTGGTCGCAGGAAGGCGACGGCGAGGGCCTCACCGATTGGTACGTCGCGCACCTCTTCGTCGGCGAGGATGGTGCGCCGGAGATCCGGCACGTCACGCTCGCGGTCGACGAGGGCCCGCCGTACTCCGCGCACGTCATGGGCGCCGCGGCCGGCCCCGACGGTCGCGCGTACTTCGTGAACTTCGCGGACGACAAGGACGGCGCCGAGTACGTGGGGAGCACGCCCGTCAGCGTGTGGATCCAGTCGGACGGGCCGACGCTGCCGGCGACGACGACACGATCCTGAGCCCCCCGACGCGAGGCGAGCTACGTGAGTTGGTGGACCCCGTCGTGAGCGTCGCGGCCGACTACCGAGGATCTACTGCGTGACGGCGCTCGACGGACCCGGCGGGATGGCCACGGCCGGGCCGGGCGCCTGCACGCGCACCGTCTGGAGCGCCTGGCGCCCGATGTCGGTCGCCACGTAGGTCGAGGTCTTCCCGCGGCGCTCCTCGCTGAGGAGCTCGGCGGAGCGCAGCTTCTTCAGGTGCCACCGGACGGTGCCGTGGTTGACGGCGAGCGCGCGCGCGATTTCCCTCTGATGCGCGCCGGGGTTCGCGACGACGTACTCGAACACTTCCTGGGCGTTGTCGTTCTGGAGCGCCGTCATGCTGAGGGACAGGCGTCGCGCCTGGATTCCGCCTTCGGCGGGGTAGAACACCTTGAAGCCGTTGAACCGGCGCGAGTGGATGAGACCGGCGTCCTCGAGCTTGCGGAGGTGCCAGATGGCGTTCGTCGTCGTGAGGGCGAGGTCGTCGGTGATCTGCTTCAGGGTCGCGCCGGTGCGCTCGCGCAGATACGCGAACACGCGCTGCCGGACGGGGTTCTGCAGGACCTCGGCGGGCGTGCTGAACCTTGCGCCGCCGACGATGCCGATCGCCGCGGCGGCGGCGAGACCGAGCACGACCGCGAAGAGCGAATCGAGGCTCGGGTTCCAGGCGTCCGCAGGCGTGACCATGGCCTCGTCGCCGAGCGAAGCCTCGGCGTCCCCGGCGGTACGTTCCGCGACCTCGCGGACCTCCTGCACCTTCTGCTGCGCCTGCTCCGCGGCCTTCTCGGCGAGGGAGGGGAGCAGTTCGAGCGGGCCGTCCGCGAGCGCGATCGGGGCCGAGAACGCTAGGAGCGCTGCTACGGCCACCGCGACAAGCCTCACCATGGGAACCGCGCGCAAGTCCCCCTGCAGGTATTTGAAGCTTGAGGATGTGAGATCGCAACAAACCCGAGGCTCAAGACCCGTGGCCGGTGCGTCGCGCCGCCTCAAGGCGATCCGCGATGCCTCGACGGGGCGTTCACACGTCCGGCTGCCGCACGTCGCCCGCGATCTCCCGCGGGGCGATGCCGGTCGCGCGCGCCGGCTGGGCGACTCCCGGGCTCTCGACGCCGCGCGCCGTGAGCTCGAAGAACGCGACCGCGGCCTCGGCCTCGCTGCGGTGCTTCACGAGCGTCGCCTTCCGGCGCCCCGCGCCGGCCTTGTCGAGACGGATCGCAGCCTTCGAGATGTGCCGCAGGAGGTGCCCGCCGACGGGCTCGAGCAGCTCCGTCTCGACGTTCGTGTACACCTGGTTCGTGATCACGACCGGGAGGTCCCGGCGGCGCGCGAGGGACGCGAGGTTCGACATCTGCGCGGAAAGCGACCGGCGGTCCCGCACCCCGTCGCCGGCGCCGAGGGCGACGCGGTAGTGCAGCGTCGCCGAGTCGACGACGACGAGGCCGACCTCAGGCGCCGACGAGGCGAGGCGGACGACCTTCTCGAGGACGGCCTCCTGCTCCCGGAGCGAGAACGGCTCGAAGAAGAGGATGGCCTGCTGCACCTTGCGAGCGTCCGGGCCCGCGATCTGCCCGAGTCGCTCGAGGGAGACCCCTTCGGTGTCGACGTAGAGGACCTTGCCGCCGTCTCGCGCGACGTTCCTCGCGAGCTGGAGGCAGACGTTCGTCTTCCCCGTGCCCGCCTCGCCGAAGAACTCCGTGAGCGCCCCGCTCTCGACGCCTCCTCCGAGGAGGACGTCGAGCGACGGGCACTCGGTGGGGAGCCGCACGTCTTCCCCACGGAGGCTTCCGGGCATGAAGCTATCCCGCGCGCGGGACAGCATCTCGAGGAGCGCCACCGCCCCCCGCGCGTCGTCTGCGCGGATGAGGCTTGTCCGGAGATCGGGCGAAATCATGAAACCTCGACCGCGCCCTCAGGTCGGCGCATGATGTGCTACGAGTGCGGCGGGGGCGGCGGCGGCCCGCAGCTGGACTGCTTCGCGAACTACAAGACGCTCGTCGCCTGCCTGAAGCCGTGATCCGATGAAGCTCCGCAAACCATCGTTCGCGGTCGCGTGCTACCAGGAGGAGGACGGCGGTTGCAGCGCGGGCGGTCCGCGGCCCCGCGACTGCTCCGGCATCACGGGTTGGAAACAGATGCTGGCGTGCCTCACGCAGCCGTGAGGATTCCAGGACCAAAACGCTCCAGGCCCGCGTCGGGTAGTCCCGTAGCCCTATTCAGTCCTCCCGCCGATGCCGGGGCGTGGCGCCGTCTTCGTTCGCGTTGAATCTCCTCCTCGCGCAGGGGATCGCGGCCTCCGGCGCGCTGTTCGTCCTCGCCTCCGTAGCCGTCGCGCCCGCGAAGGGGAGGTCGCGCGTCGTGCTCGTCGTGGGCGCCGCGAGCCTCGCTGGCGCCGCGTGCGCGTTGTGGATCATCGGCGGCCTCGACCGGCTGAGGGACACCGTGCACGTCCCGTACTTCCAGCTCGTCCCGCTCCTCCTCGCGCTCGTCGCGTTCCAGCTCGTGGGCTACGCGTTCATGCAGCGCGCGGTCGCGCGCCGCAGCGTCGCTGAGGCGGCGGCAGAAGCGGTCCGTCCGTGAGGGGCCCGCGATGGAGCGCAACGGCTCGTGCCCGCCCGAGCCCGAGCCCCGGCCCGAGCCCCCGTTCAGATCGGCATCTCGCGCAGCTCCTGCGGCGTGAGCACCTCGACGGGAGTCCCCCAGGACGCGAGGCGCGCGCCGGAGGCGACGTCGGGCGCGACGAGGATGCAGCAGTCCGCGCCGAGGCGCTCGCACACGAGCGCGAGGGCCTTCACTTCGGTGGCGCCGACCCGCGGCATCGCCTTCGCGAGGACCTTCTTGCCGTTGTCACGGTGCGCGGCGAGGTCGAACGTGGTGCCCTCGACCTCGAGCGCGCGGACGACCTTGTAGCCGACCTCCTCGAGTTGGCCGGCGAGCTGGTCGAAGTCGGGGACGTTCGAGGTCACGGGCGCCATCGACGGCGGCGACTTCGGCGCGGACGGCGAGAGGCCGACGACCATCGGCTCGCCGCTGTCCTGGGCCGGGCCGGTGACGGTCTGGCGCGCGGCGGCGGCGACGATGTCGGTCACCTCGTCCCGTGATCGCTCGACGGGTGTGGCCTCGGGCGAGACGCGTTTCGAGACGAAGACCTCGTACTCGTCATGGTGCACCGTCTGCACGAACCCCGCGTTCGGAGTGGGCGTCGAGTCCGGAGCGGTGAACGGGCTCGTCGAGAACACGTGGGCGGGCGGGGGCGGCACGGCCCGCGTGGGCGCCGGAGGCGCGGTGCTCGCCGCGGGCGCCGTGGGCGTCGGCGGCGGAGGCGCCACCGCGGACGTCGGGAGCGGGCCCTCGTTGCGCGGCTTCGAGACGAACACCTCGAACTCGTCGGTGTTCTTCAAAGGCACGGTGACGCGCGCCTCGACCGGAGCGGAGGGTGCCGTGGACGGCGCGAAGATCGACGTCGGCTGGTTTGCGGGAGCGGCCGGCGGGGGACTCAGCGCGGACTGCACGAACGAGCGCGCGGCGGGGTCCGTCGGGAGCGCGGTCGACGGCGTCGCGTGGAACGTCGACTGCGTCGGCGGCGGAGTCGTCCACGGTTGCGGGACGAAGGACGGTTGGGCCGTCGGGGGGGTCTGCGCCGGCATCGGCAGGCCTCCACTGGGCATCACGCCCGTCGGCGCGTTGAGACGTGCCTTGTCGATGAGCACGCCGGGTCTTGGGATCGTCGCGGACCCCGGAGGGCGCGAGAACTGCTGCGCGAGGGACGGGTCGACGAGCTCGAGGAACACGCGGCGGCCGAGCCGCTCGAAATCCCCGTCCGCGACGATGTACGCCGCCTGCGTCTCGCGGAGGCGGGTCTGGAACACGGGTTGGAGCTGCTGGCGGATGACCTGCACGTCCTCCGCCGTGAGGTCGGCGACCGAGACGCGCGGCACGCGGACCGCGACCGAGTGCTGGCTCATGTTGAACTTGTGGTCGACGATCGTGTACCCGTAGTTGCGGTCGAGCTTCCGCATGAGGTCCTGCGCGACGGTCGCGTCCTCGGTGCGGCGCTCTCGGATGTGGTCCCGGAGCAGGACGGGCTCAAGGCGGCAGACCTTTTCGTCGCCGACGAGCAGGATGTCCTTCGCGTCCTTGACCTCCTCCAGGGAGACGTAGAGCGCGACCTCGGCGAGCTCGTGAAGGTAATCGGGACGCGGGTGCGGCACGCGCACGAGGACGACCTTCCGCCCGCGCTCGCTCACGATCCGGTAGCCGTACTCGACGGGGAGGGACCGTCGGGCTTCCTCGATCGTCTCTCGGGAAACCGGCGGACCCTCGTCTCTCAGGAACGGCATCTGTGCATCCCGTCCAAGACGAGGCGCGGGCGTACTTGGGGGTTCCGGTTTACGTCGGGCCCGGGCCGGGGCGCGGGCTCGGACG
>DATDQL010000212.1:0-3707 GCA_035292305.1 Thermoplasmatota archaeon | reverse complement strand
GGATTCGACGAGCGGCTCGTCGAGTACCCGTGGGCCCTCGCGCGGCTTCCCCCGGGGCCTGGCCGCGTGCTCGACGCGGGATCCGTCCTGAACAACCCCGAGCTCCTACGGCACGCGGCGCTGCGCGAGAAGAAGGTGGACATCCTCACGCTCGGCCCCGAGGAAGGTTGCTACTGGTGGACCGGGGCGTCGTACGTCTTCGACGACCTGCGGCGGCTGCCCTTCCGCGACGCGCTCTACGACGACGTGGTCTGCGTCTCGACGCTCGAGCACGTCGGCTTCGACAACACGGGCTACACCGGCGACGTACGGCACCGCGAGAGCGACCCGACCAGTCACCGGACGGCGATCGCCGAGTTCGCGCGCGTGCTGAGGCCTGGCGGCTCGCTCCTGCTCACCGTGCCGTTCGGGAAGCTCGTGCGCATCGAGGTCGGCCAGCAGTTCGACGAAGCGCTGCTCGACGAGGCCGTCCGCGCGTTCGGCCCCGCGGCCTCGGTCGAGCGCTCGTTCTACGCGTACTCGCGCGAGGGATGGCGCGCGGCGACGGCCGCCGAGTGCTCGGACCTCGAGTTCGTGCGGTGGCGCGCGTTCCAGCCGTGGCCGAAGCCCCTGCCCGTGGAGCCGGACCTTGCTGCGTCGGCGCGCGCGGTCGCGTGCGTGCGCGTCGTGAAGTAGGTCAGAAATCCTCGAGCCTCGGCGGCCCGCGCGGCCTCACGCCGAGGCGCTCCATGAGCGCGGTCGCGTTCTCCGGCGCCTGCCCCCGCACGTGGTTGTTGAAGAAGACGTGCACGCGCTCGGCCTCGGCTTCGCGGACGCGGGCGGCGAGCTCTGCGACCTGCGCCTCCGAGTAGAGGAAGTCGTACTTCGCGGATCCGTGCACGCCTTCTACGGCGGGCTCGAACCAGCGCGCGGACCGCCCGTGCATGCGGAAGCACGCTTGCCGCGCCGGCGGCGCGCGCTCTACGACGGCCCCCGGGTTGTCCGTCGCAACGAGGCAGCCCCCCGAGCCTTCCACGATCTTGCGCACGGCGTCCCGCGCAGCGGGCTCGCGGAAGCCCGCGTGGCGCACCTCGACGAAGAGCGGCGCCGGAGGGCCCGCCTCGTGCGCCGTACGCACCGCGGCGACCACGCGCTCGGGCGCGGTCCACGGGTCGAACTGGAGCAGCACCCCGTCGAGGACCCCGGCGCCCTTGACCGGAGCGAGCGCGGCGAAGAACCGGGCGATCTCGTCGGCGGCGGCCTCGTCGTCGCCGCGGGGGACCGCCTCGTGCGAGAACGTGCGAGGCGCCTTCCAGACCGAATGCCGGAGGCCTGCCTTGAGCATCCGCGCGGCGAGCGTGCGCACGAGCTGCGCCTCCGGCGTCCGGTAGTGCGTGAAGTTCACCTCCACGGTGGGGAACCTCTCCGCGTAGTGGTGCAGCCAGCGCTCCTTCGAGAGGCCGGGCGGGTAGAACGGCCCGACCCAGTCGTCGTAGGACCATCCGGACGTGCCGACGAGCACGAGCGCCACACCCGGGGAAGCGCGCCCGCCGCAAAGGCCAAGTATATCGGACCGCTATGTACATCGGAGCACGAGGTAGAGGCGTGGGCCGGACCGAAGAGATCGACCAGTTCCTCGGGAAGCTCGACCGCGAGCTCAAGGCGGGAGTCGTCAGCCTCGTCCTGCTCCTCGTCGTCGACCGAGCCGGGCCCGAATACGGCTACCGGCTCCTGCGCCACGTCCAGGAGGCCTCCGGCGGGCGCCTCGTGTTCAAGGAGGGCACGGCGTACCCGCTCTTGGCCGGCCTCGAGCGGCAGGGCCTCCTCACGAGCTACTGGGGCGACGGCGCCGGCGGCCCGCCCCGCAAGTACTACGAGACGACGGCCCTCGGCCGCGCGGCGCTCGAGCGCGCCCTCGCGGAGTGGGCCGAGCTCACCGCGAGCGTCCAGCGCGTCGCCGACGCGATGGCGAAGGAAGCGAGACCATGACGGAGGGAGGGACATGACGGATCCGATCGAAGACTACCTCAGCGAGGTCGGTCGCACGCTGCGCGTCGACACGGAACGCAAGAACCGCATCCTGGACGAGCTGCGCGCGCACCTCGTCGAGAAGGTGGCCGACGAACGCAGGGCGGCACCGGACGAGGCGCCGGACGCGACGACCCGCCGCGTGCTCGCCGACTTCGGCAACCCCCGCGAGCTCGCGCTCGCGTACGGCGCCGACGGACCGGTCCTCAAGAACGCCGCGGGCGAGGTCGTGCTGCGCCTCGGCCAGGCCTTCGGACGCGGCGCGCGCGCCGTCGGGCGCGCCTCCATCCCCGTGATCAAGTGGACCGGCATCGCGATCGGCTGCGTCGTCGTGCTCGCGCTCGCGCTCGGCGTATGGGCGTGGTACGAGGTCGTCCCCGTCGCGGAGGACCGCGTCCGCGAGTGGTCCCCGTACCCGGTCTTCGAGCACGCCGAGGAGTGCGCATCGATCGCCGCATGCAGCGCGACACCGACGACCCAGAGCTTCTACGTCCACGGCGACGCGAAGGACGTGCGCATGTGGGTGAGCGGCGACCACGCGTCGTCCGGCACGGCCGGATCCGTCCAGCTCACGGTCCGGGACCCGGGCGAGAACACGAAGTACGATCGCACGTTCTCCGCGACGCAGGGCGGCCACATCCGCGACGAGGTCGTGTGGGACCTGCGCGAAGGCGAATGGACCGTCACGTGGAAATACACGGCGTTCGTCGGCGAGTTCGAGGTCGAGATCGCCACCACCGGGCTGCCGCGCTGAACCGCGTCGTCCTCGTCAGCCGTGCGCGCGCAGGCCCCGCACCACGTCGGCGAGCGCCTCGGCGGCGCGCTCGCACAGCGCGCGGGGCGCATCGAGGTGCGTCACGAGCCGTACCTCGCGGCCCGACACGACGCTCACGCCAACGCCGCGCTCCTTCGCGAGGGCCGCGAAGCGATCCGGCGCGACCCCGAGCGGTGCCACGTCGAAGATGACGATGTTCGTGTCCGGAACGGGCGCGTCGACGCCGGCGTCGCGGAGCGCCGACGCGAGGAGCGCCGCGTTCGCGTGGTCGTCGGCGAGGCGCTTCACGTTGTGTTCGAGCGCGAGAAGCGCCGGCGCGGCGACGACGCCCGCCTGACGCAGCCCGCCGCCGAGCGCCTGCCGGAGCCGGCGCGCGCTCGCGCGGAACGCGGACGACCCGCACACGATGCTGCCCATCGGCGCGCCGAGGCCCTTCGAGAAGCAGAACTGCACCGTGTCCGCGGTCGCGGCGAGGTCTCGCGCATCGCATGCGAGCGCGACGGCGGCGTTGAAGATGCGCGCGCCGTCGAGGTGCACCGGCACGCGCCTCTCGTGCGCGGCGACGCGCACGGCCTCGAGGTCCCGCACGGGGATCGCGCGGCCGGACCAGTAGTTGTGCGTGTCCTCCGTGCAGACGAGGGCGGTCGTCGCTCGGAGCACGTTGCCGGGCGCGTGGATCGCCGCCGCGACGTCCGCGGGCCGGAGCGCGCCGCGGTCGGAGCCGAGCACACGGGCCTGCGCGCGGGCGACGAGCGCGAGGCCGGCAGCCTCGTTGAGGAAGATGTGCGAGCGCTGCTCGAGGACGACCTCGGGTGCGATGACGCCGACGCAGTGCGCGGCGAGCGCGACCTGGTTCGCCATCGTCCCGGACGCGCAGAAGAGCGCGGCCTCCTTCCCCGTCGCGCGCGCGGCCGCGGTCTCGAGC
>DATDQL010000211.1:0-2033 GCA_035292305.1 Thermoplasmatota archaeon | reverse complement strand
TCCACCGCGGTCTACGCCGGCTACCGCTACCTGCACAACTCGAACGGCAACACCGACACGCCCAACCGGGGCTGGGAGTCCCACGTGGGCGTGGCCGGGATCTCCTACTACTTCCGCTGACACCGAGGTGGAGCCCATGGGCGTCCCGATCGCCGAGATCCTCCTCGCGGGCCCGCGCGGCTTCTGCGCCGGCGTGGAGCGCGCGATCGACATCGTCGAGCTGGCCCTGGGCGTCTGCGAGCCGCCCGTCTACGTCCGCAAGGAGATCGTCCACAACCGCTACGTCGTCGAGGAGCTGCGGGCCAAGGGCGCGATCTTCGTGGACGATCTCGACGAGGTGCCCGATGGCGCGACCGTGATCTTCAGCGCCCACGGGATCTCCCCGGAGGTCCGCGCGGACGCCGACCGGCGCGCGCTCCGGGTGATCGACGCGACGTGCCCCCTCGTGACGAAGGTGCACCTCGAGGCGATTCGCTACGCGCGCGAGGACTACTCGATCGTGCTCATCGGTCACGCCGACCACGACGAGGTCATCGGCACGCTCGGCGAGGCGCCGGAACGCATCCACGTGATCGCGAGCGCCGAAGAGGTCGGGAGGCTGAGGGTCCCCGACCCGGAGAAGATCGCGTACCTGACGCAGACGACGCTCTCGGTGGACGACACGCGTGACGTCATCGACGCGCTCCGGCGGAAGTTCCCGCGGATCATCGGGCCGTCGCGGGACGACATCTGTTACGCCACGCAGAACCGCCAGGCGGCGGTCAAGCGTCTGGCGAGCGACGTGGACGTCCTGCTCGTCATCGGCGCGGCGAACAGCTCGAACGCCAACAGGCTCGTCGAGGTGGCGAAGACGGCGGGCACGCGCGCCTATCTCATCAACGACGTCCGCGACATCCGGGCGGAGTGGCTCGAGGGCGCGCGGCGGGTCGGCGTGACGGCCGGAGCCTCGACCCCCGAGGTCCTCGTGAGCCAGACCGTCGAGGCGCTCGCGGACCGCGGGGCCGCCGTGCGCGAGGTGCACGTCGTCGAGGAGGACGTCCGCTTCGCGCTGCCCCAGGAGCTCGACGCGATCGCCGGGGAGCGGGGCGTGGCGCTGCCGTCGCGCACCGCGATGCGACAGTCCCTGTAACACCGGTCCGGCACGGCGAGCATCCGAGAGGCGGCGCCGGCGCCGCCTCTCGGCCTTTTCGGAGGTCGAGATGAGACGAGGTCGTCGGACGTGGTCGATGGCGGCAGTGGGTCTGGTCGCGTGCCTCGCGGCGGGGCTCGCGGCGGGGCGGCTCGTGGTCGCGGGCGGCCCGCAGGACGTCGCCGAGCGACTCCTGCTCGACGCCGCGCGCGTGGCGGTGTACGAATTCACCTTTCCGCCGGGCTTCCGGGGCGAGGAGCACGCGGCGGTCGCCGACGAGTTCGCCTACGTGCTCGACGGCGAGTTCGGGGTCGTGACGAAGGGCAAGGGCAGGCGCGTCGTCCGGCAGGGCGAGATCGAGTACGCGAGCCGGGGCACCATTCACTATTCGCTGAACGAGGGGAAGCGGCCCGCGCGCGTCCTCGTCGTCCTGCTCAAGGAGAGGTGAGCATGCGACTCTGTACCTACCGGAAGGGGACGTCGCGGCCGCGCGTCGGCGCGCAGGAGGGGGACGTGGTCCTGGACCTCGCGATGCTCGCGGCGGATCTCGCGCGGGAGCGGGGCGCCGTGCGCCACGGCCGCGGGGGCTCTCCGAAGACGATGCTCGAGTTGATCGCCGGTGGCGGCCAGGCGCTGGCTGCCGCGCGCGAGGCCCGCGAGCACGGCCTGGCGCTGCTCGCGCGCGACGGCGTCAACGGCCTCGCGGAGCGGAAGCTCGGCGTTCCCGCCGCGCGCGCGAGGATGGAGGCGCCGATCCCGCGGCCCGCGCGCAACGTCTTCTGCCTCGGCCGCAACTACAAGGAGCACGCCGCCGAGCGCGGCGCCGAGGCGCCGCCCCATCCCGTCTACTTCACCAAGGCGCCCGAGTGCGTGCTGGCGCCGGGCGGCAAGGTCGTCCACCACC
>DATDQL010000210.1:0-7237 GCA_035292305.1 Thermoplasmatota archaeon | reverse complement strand
CGGCGGCGTTCCCCCGCGGCCCCGCACCTCTGCGCGCCTCCTACGCGGGCGACGCGAACCGGCGTGCGAGCGAGGAGACCGTCATCGTGGACGTCGTCGCGCCGACCTCGCTCCGGCTCAAGCTCCCGAACCGTCTCGACGTCGGCGACTCGTTCACGGGCACCGTCGTGCTCGTCGACGACGAGGGCAAGCCCGTGCCGGACGCCATCATCCGCGTCCGGTTCAGCGGCTACCCGTACCCCTTCACGCTGAAGACGAACGAGACGGGCGAGACGAGCTTCCCGGGCAAGATCGTCGAAGCCGGGCAGAGCGAGGTCGAGGTGCGGTTCGCCGGGGGCGGCCCGCTCCTCGGCGCGACGGAGTCGAGCCGCATCCAGGTCGCGGCCGTCGGCGCGCTGCGTTCGGAGGGCCGCCAGTGGGCGGCCGCGATCGCGGGCTCGCTCCTCGCCGTCGCCGTCGCGAGCGTCGCCCTCGCCCGGTGGCGCCGGCGCCAGATCCGCGAGGTCCGCAAGTGGCTCTACGAGGCCGAGGCAGGGCTCCTCGCCGGCGACGAGTACGTTGCGACCATCCTCACGGCGTACCGCCGCCTCACAGAGCACTTCGTCCGCTACGGCTACATGCCGCGGCCGGACGTGACGAGCCGCGAGTTCGTGGACGCGGCGCGGCAGGCGTTGCCCGTGCGCGAGGGGCCCATCCTCGACCTCGTGCAGCTCTTCGACGAAGCGCGCTACTCGCAGCACCCCGTCGGGCCGATGCAGCGTGACGCCGCGGTGCGCGCGCTCGGCGCGATCAACCGCGACCTGCTCCAGGCCGGCCGCGAACGCAAGGGGGTTCCCACCTGAAGCTGAAGCTCGTCATCCCTCTCGCCCTCGCAGGGATGCTCGTCCTCGGCGGGGTCGCCTACGCCGTCCTCGCCCCGCCGCCGCACCTCGGCGCGTGGCGGACCGGCCCCGAGAACCTCGTCGAGTTCCGCCGCTCGCTGGAGGGCCTCGGCTACGGCTCGGCCGCGATCGGCGTGTCGCCCCACGCGCTCTCCGCCCTCGGCGCGCCGGAGCGCACGCTCGTCGTCGTGGCCGGGGTCGAGACGTCGTACCGCCCGGGCGAGATCGAGGCGATCCAGGAGTTCGTGCAAGGCGGCGGGAAGCTCCTCGTCGCGGACGACTTCGGCTTCGCGAACGCCCTCTCCGACGGGTTCGGGGTGAACTTCGACAAGCTGCGGCTCTTCGACGAGAACTACGTCTCGAGCCCGAACCTCACGGTCGTGCGCGCGACGCTTGGACCGAAGACGTACCCGGTCGTGCTGAACGTCCCCACGTCGCTGAGCGTCCGCAACCCCGACGCAGTGGTCCTCGCGGTCACGAGCGAGAAGGCGTACCTCGACGCGAACGCGAACGAGCTCAAGGACGACGAGGACGTGCAGGGCGCCTCCATCGTCGCGGTCGCCGTGCCGTTCGGGAAGGGCCGCGCCGTCTTCCTCGGCGACCCGGCGCCCCTCACCGACGAGATGCTCGGGCAAGGGAAGAACCGCGACTTCCTCCTCACGCTCGTCGGCGACCTGCTGCCCGACGGAGGGACCGTGCTCTTCGATGAGAGCCGACATTCGCGCAACGTCGTCGCCGCCGCGACCGGCGAGGCGGTCGAGGTCCTCGTCGTGACGACGCACGAAGGCGGCCTGCGCTGGCTCGTGCTCGGCACGCTCGCGATCGCGGGCGCGACGTGGCTGCGGCTGCGCCGGCGCGAAGAGGCGCTCGGGCACCACGTCGCGCACCTCGACGCTCCGGTCCGCGTCGCCGCGTCCGCGGAGCGCGACCGCCTCGGCGCGCTCGCGCGCGCCCGCATGGCGTCCGTTCACGGGCTCGCTTCGGACGCGCCGCCGCAGAGTTGGCGCGACGCCGCGCGCGACGAGGTGGTAGGGCGTCTCGCCGCGGGCGACGACGGTTTAAATATCCCCGACTCCCTCGACGACACCCTTCAGCGTATCCAGAGATACGGACGTGAGACCCCGTGAGCACCCCGACCGCCACGCGACCCCAGACCACAGCGGCCCCTGTACGGGTCGCCCGCCCGACGAGCCCGCAGGTGGAGTCGCTCGCCCGCACGACGAAGGCCCTCATGGACGAGGTCGGCAAGGTCATCGTCGGCAAGCGCGAGGTGCTCGAGCTCGTCACGATCAACATCCTCGCTGGCGGCAACATCCTGTTCGAGGACTTCCCGGGCCTCGCGAAGACCCTCATGGCGAACACGTTCGCCCGCGCCGCGGGGTGCGACTTCCGCCGCATCCAGTTCACGCCCGACGTGCTCCCCGGCGACATCACCGGGACGTACGTCTTCAACCAGCAGGCCGGCGAGTTCACGTTCCGCCCGGGCCCGGTCTTCACGAACTTCCTGCTCGCGGACGAGATCAACCGCGCGCCTCCGAAGACGCAGTCCGCTCTGCTGGAGGCGATGCAGGAACGCCAGGTCACGGTCGAGGGCTCGACGCTGAAGCTCGACAAGCCCTACCTCGTCATGGCCACGCAGAACCCGGTCGAGCAGGAAGGCACGTACCCCCTGCCGGAGGCGCAGATGGACCGCTTCCTGATGAAGCTCAGCGTCGGGTACCCGAACCGCAAGGACGAGGCCGAGATCCTGCGGCGGCGCATCGAGCGTCAGAAGGACGACGTCGACGTGTCGGCCATCACGAACCCGAAACAGATCATCGACATGCAGAAGACGGTCGAGACGATCTACATCGCCCCCGACGTCATCGACTACATCTGCGACATCGTCGTGCGCACCCGCGAGCACAGCGACATCTACGTGGGCTCGTCCCCGCGCGGCTCGCAGGCCATCCTGAAGGCCTCTCGCGCGTACGCCGCGATGAAGGGCCGGGATTATGTGACCCCCGACGACATCAAGTTCGTCGTGCCGCCCACGATCGCGCACCGTGTCATCCTCCGGCCCGAGGCGAAGATCCGCGGCGTCAAGCCGCAAGCCATCATGGCCGAGGTCATGAAGCAGGCGCCCGTCCCGACCGTGTAGGGAGGAGACCGTCCTCGTGCTCACCGCGAAAGGTGCCTGGACCTTGGCCGGCGGCGCCGCGGTCGCCCTCCTGGGCCTCGCCCTCGACCAAGGCGTCTTCGCCGTCGCCGGCTGCGCCGCCATCCTGCTCGTCGTCGTCACCGGCCTCGCTCTCCGCAAGGTCGAGACCGAGGTCCAGCGCGAGGCGTCCGCGGCCGTCGCGACCGAGGGCATGGACATCGTCGTGACACTGCGGCTCGTCCCGAAGGACCCGAAGGCGCGCGCGTTCGTCGAGGTCCGGGACGCGCTCCCTCCCACGGTCGAGCTCGCGCACGGATCGAACTACGCGATCATGATGCTCCACGGCACCGACCCGGTCGAGCTCACGTACCGCTTCTCGTGCCCCGTGAAGGGCCGCGTCCGGATCGGCCCGCTGCGCGTGCGCGTCCAGGACGTGTTCGGCTTCCACGCGGTCGACAGCGACGAGGCCGGGCAGACGCTGGTCACCGTCTACCCGCGCCAGTACGACCTCCGCGACGCCCTCATCCGCAGCCGCTTCCCGCTCGTCGTCTCCGGGGACTACGTCGTCGGTCAGCCGGGGTACGGCTCGAGCTTCTTCGCTCTCCGCGAGTACCAGTCCGGCGACCCGTACCGCAGCATCAACTGGAAGGCGAGCGCGCGCAGCAAGACGTTCATCGTCAACCAGACGGAGAGGGAGAGCCACGCGCGCGCGACGGTGCTCTTCGACATGCGCGCGCAGGCGACGGTCGGCACGCCGCGCTCGAACGCGATCGTGCACGGAGCCCGTGCCGCCGCGAGCATGGCCCACTTCATGTTCCGCCGCCGCGACAAGATGCGCATCGTGTTCTACGGCGACGGGCTCCGCGAGGTCGACGCGCGCGGCGACCGCGCGCTCAGCACGCTCCAGGAGGCGCTCGCGGAGGCCGAGCCCGGAGGGCACATGCGGCTCATGGAGGTCGTGCAGAAGGTCCTCCCGCTCCTGCGGCGTCGCAGCCCCGTCGTCGTGGTCTCGAGCCTCTACGACGACCCCACGGCCGCGGACGCCGTGCGCGCGATGCGCGCCTACGAGATGGTCGTCGTGGTCGTGGCGCCAAGCAGCGTGAAGCTCCTCGAGGCCGCCGGCTTCGCGCCCGACTCGCCGGAGATCAAGGTCGCGAAGGCCGAGCGCGAGCTCCTCATCCTGGAGATGAAGAGCTTCGGTGCCTGGGTCGTGGACTGGGATCCGGACGAGCCGTTCTCGATCGTGATGGCGAGGGAGGCACTCCTGTGACGAGCCAGGCGGTACGCGGTGACGCGGAGGCCTTGAGGACGCTCTCCGAGCCGCACGCGGGCCATGAAGGATACGCGGAAAGGCTGGCAGGTCTCGGGAACATCGTCCATCCCGCGTCTCCTTCTCGCTCGGCGCCGCGGCGCCGAGCGAGACTCACCGTGCCCGAAGGCACGGTGTGGTCAAGGCCGGCAGACGGCGCGGAGCGCCCTTCCGGCATCCCCCGCATCTCCGCGTACCGTCTCGCCCCGGAGGTCGCCTGATGCGCCCCCTCGCCAACACCGCCCTCCTCGGCTTCGCCCTCTTCGCGCTCGCCTCCGCCGGCCTCGGCCTCGTCGCGGGCGCGGACTTCCTGTTCTTCCTCCCGGCCTGGATGCACCTCCTCGGCGCGGTCGCGGCGTCGGCCGTCGCGTATTGGGCGCTCCGCGCGTCGGACTGGCGGTTCGTGGCGGGCGCAGGCCTGCTCGGGCTCGTGCTCATGGCCTCCGCGTCGAGCGGCCTTCCCACCGCGGGTGGATGGGTCCTCGCGATCGTCGGCGGCCTCGGCTTCGTCCTTTACGCGGAGAACGCGGTCCTCATGCTGCGGCTCGACCACGTCTCGAAGGCGGAGGGGGCACTCGAAGGCGAGGCCGGCGCGCGCCTCGCGCGCGACCTCCGGAAGGCCGAGATGCGGCCGCTCCTGACCACGGTCGGCCTCCTGGTCCTCGCAGTCGCGCTCGCGCGCGTCGTCTTCCTCATCGTCGACCCCTCGCTCGCCGCGAGCCTCGAGGTCGGCGGAGGATACGGCCTCGTGACGATGACGCTCGTCGTCGCCGGCGGGATCCTCGTGTACCGCAAGGCGCGCGGTGGCGTCGCGTGAGTCTTGGTCCACGAAGACACGAACACGCGACGACTTCGAAGGCTGTTCGCGTCTTCGTATGTCCGTAGACCCTGCCTTGAGGCGCCGCGGCCGACGACCAAGCGTCCTCGCGCGACGTGTCGCCGAGGGGACGGGCAAGCCTTCATGGACCCGCCCGGGCGTCCCTCCGCATGCGCGCCGCGTCGTACCTCGCGTGCGGGGCTGTCCTCCTCCTCGCCTTCCCCGCGGCGGCCGACGTCGAGGTCCTCGCGGCGTCCGGGTGCACGAGCACGATCGGCGCGTCCGGGACCGCGACGTGCTTCTTCCTGTGCCAGTCCGGCACGGCCGGCGTCCGCGAGTTCGGCGTGTCCGGTTACGTATTCGGCACGGGGCACGTCTTCCTCACCGCGAAGATGGCCTGCGGCGTCGTACGCGGCACCACCACGGTCGGGGACGTCACGATCGACGGCGTGCAACCGGAGCTCTTCGCGACCGAGTGCTCGGGCGACGGGGACGGGAGCGCGTCCTGTGATGCGAGCGGTGGCCTCGTGTACCTCGGCGTGCCCATGCAGGGCATGTGCCGCGCGAGCGGCACGCCGGGCGCGTGGTTCACATGCTACGTGGCGTAGGGTATATCAGGCGAAGGGGCCGGTAACGGTCGACGGGGGAGAGCCTAGCTGCTTGCGATCCCGATGGGTGTCCTCGTCGTCTTCGGCGCGCTCGCCTCCGCGCTGCCGTTGCCGGGCACTCCTGCTGAGGACGCGCCCGAGTGCGTACGCGAAGGGCCCCACGACCTGCTCTGCGTCTGGGACTGGCGAGCGAGCCCCGGCGGTGGCATGCGCCATTGGCTCATGCCGCCTGGCGTCGGGACCTCGATCCTCGAGATGCGGATCACGACGGACACCGTCCTCGAGTTCTCGTGGGGATTCTGCATCGACGCGGGAAGCCCCAACGAGACCGTCGCCTACTGCCCGTCGACGGTCCTCGAGCACCCGCCGCCCCCGCGCGGCACGGATCGGACGACGACCGTGACCCGGACGCTCGTGCTCGACTTCGATCCGGCGCTCGTTTATCATTTCATGATTGCCCCGACGTCGGCCTCGCTCGCACCCACGGTCGCGCCTGCGACGTACCACGTCGAGGGCGACTTCCGCGGCGTCTCCCGCGACATCCCCGCCGGCGGCCACGCCGGCACGCCCGAGGATCCGCAGCTTCGCGACGGGGCGGGCGACACGGCCGACGCCTCGGTCGTGACGGGCGACATCCGCGGAGGCTGGATCGACCAGGCCTATCTCGACGATCGTCTCCTCGAAGTGGGCCTCGTCCTTCCGAACCTCGAGGCCATCGACAAGAGCGGCAACGAGGAGAGCACGTTCACGTTCACCTTCACGGTGCTCGGCCGATCCCACACCGTCGCTTGGCTCCACGGCGGACGGGCCGACGACCGCGCGGACGGCTGGGCTGCCGTGCTCTTCGATTCGAACGATCCCGTGACCCCGAGCCTGTTCAGCCTGCCGACGCGGATCGACGCGGCGAACGGAACGATCCGAGCGACCCTCGCTCTGCGCGCCGTCGGGGACCCGCAGGACGGCGAGCTCTTCTCGAACCTCTCCGCGACCGCCTCGCGCAACATGGCGGTCCCGGGCAACGACCACGGACTCGTCTGGTTCACGCAGCTCGACGAGATCGAGGCGGGGAAGACGCAGGACGACGCCGCCACCTCGATGGTGCGCGCGTTCGCGCCCGGCGGCCCGGCCGTGTGGGAGCCGCTCCGGGGCGTCGAGGCCGCGAGCGTCCCGGCGCCCTCGTGGAAGAGCGCGCCGTTCGCGCCCCAGAACCTCGCGTCGACGCTCGTGCTCGGCGCGGTCCTCGTCCTCGTCGTCGGCGGCGTCGCGAGCACGGTCCTCGTTCGCGGCCGGGTCGCGAGTCTCGCGACCGATGCCCGCGCGCGCGGCATCGTCGTCGCCCCGGGCGCGCTCGTGCTCGGGAAGTACCGCGTCGAACGCGCGCTCGGGGAGGGCGGCGGCGGGCGGGTGTACCTCGCGCAGGACGTCCGCATGGACCGGCGCGTGGTCCTCAAGGTGCTCGCGAGCCAGGACCAGGCGGAGGCC
>DATDQL010000209.1:0-2209 GCA_035292305.1 Thermoplasmatota archaeon | reverse complement strand
AGACCTCGTGCTCCATCGAGGGAGCCGCACTGATGAGGACGAAGCCGACCGCCATGCAGGCACCTGGGCTGGCCGGGAAGCGGGGCGACCGGGTATAACCCTTTGGGACGGCGGTCACCTTTGGTGCGTGCGTCGCTCGGCGGTACGCAGCGACGCGGAGACGCGGAGGAGAGCCTCTCGGACCGGATGCGGGTCGCGATCCCACCGCGTCTGCGGGTGCGACCGAGACGCAGAAAGCGGTCAGTCCGCTTTGGCGACGCACGAAGCCGCGATGACGCGACTACGCGATTACGCGATGGATGCGGGGCAAAGGACAGCTGACAAAAGGCAAGAGATGGGTCAACGGGTCGACGGGCCAACGGGTCTGACCCTTTGGCCTTCGGCCCGTTCCTTGTCCTTTGTCAGTTGTCCTTTGTCCTTCGACGGCGTCGCGTCGAACGGTCGAACCCGCGCCCTCACCGCTTGTGCGCTGCCCCGACGGCCTCGGCGAACGACCCGAAGCCGCCCTCCTTCACGCGTCGCGCGAGGCCCTGGCAGACGCGGCGCGCGAAGCCCGGGCCCTCGTAGATGAAGCCCGTGTACGCCTGGACGAGGGAGGCGCCGGCCTCGATCTTCTCCCACGCGTCGCTCGCGCCGGCGACGCCGCCGACGCCGACGATCGGCAGGCGTCCGTCAGTCGCCTTGTGGACGAGGCGCACGACCTCCGTCGAGCGCGCGGCCAACGGTCGTCCGCTCAGCCCCCCCTCCGGCGCGGTGGACCGGAGCCCGTCGCGGCGCACGGTCGTGTTGGTCGCGACGATCCCGGCGACGTCGAGGTCTCCGAGCGCCCGCGAGACCTCGGCGAGGTCCTCGTCGGCGAGGTCCGGCGAGAGCTTGACGAGGAGGGGCTTCGCCCTTGCGCCGCACGCCTCGGCGAGCTCGCGATTGCGTCCTTGAAGCGTCCGCACGAGCGGCACGAGCGCTTCGCGCGCCTGGAGGTCGCGCAGGCCCGGCGTGTTCGGGCTGCTCACGTTCACGACGAGGTAGCTCGCGTACGGCCACAGCTTCGCGAGGGACGCCTCGTGGTCGTGCGCGGCATCCTCGTTCGGGACGGCGCGCGAGCGGCCGATGTTCACGCCCAGCGGGACGAGGGGCGTGCCACGCGAAGCGAGGCGCGCCGCGACGGCCTCGGCCCCTTCGTTGTTGAAGCCTAGGCGGTTCACGAGCGCGCGCTCCTCGGGCACGCGGAAGAGGCGCGGGCGCGGATTGCCGTCCTGCGCGAGCGCGGTCACGGTGCCGATCTCGACGAACCCGAAACCGAGGTGGGGCATGACATGTGCGACGCGCGCATTCTTGTCGAACCCCGCGGCGATGCCGAGAGGGTTCGGGAACCGGATGCCCCACAGTTCCGTCGCGAGGGAGGGCTCCTCGACGCCGTAGAACGTGTCGAGCACCTTGAGACGGCGCGGCGACCGGCCCCACTGCTCGAGGCGCGCCGTCACGGATTCGTGGACGCGCTCCGGGTCCATGCGGAAGAACGCCGGTCGCGCGACCCGGTACAGCACCGGCGCGCGAAGGCGCGTGTCGCGGATGAACGTTTGCGTGCGGAGCGTCCGCTCGGCGGCGCGAGGACAAGAAAAGGGAACGGGGCGGGCGCGAGCCCGCCCCGGCGTTCGTGCTCAGTTCTGGATCGAGCCGCAGGTCGACGGGGCGCCATCCCAGCGTGGGAGGCAGTCGACGTCGTACACGGTCTCGGGCGTCTGGATGCCGACGTCGAAGAATGTCGACGTGAACACGTCCGTCGCCATGTGGATGTCGAAGCCGCGGTTTCCGCCCGGGACGTAGACGTTCTCGTATCCCGAGTAGCCGCCGCCGCAGCCTGCGCTCTTCGCCTTGATGACGATCGGACCCGACGTCACGAAGTTCTTCACGATGACGGGGCCGGCACTGGTCGTGCCACCGTAGCCCGGGGCGGGACTGGGGTTCGGGTCGACCTCGTCGATGAGGTCGATCGCGATGTCGTCGTACGGGTTGAACGCAGACCTGCCATCGGTCTCATACCCGTCCGTGTTTCCGCCCGACGCGTAATTCTGCGCCGCGCGACGGTCGGTGAGCACATAGGCGCCGGCCGGCCCCCACGCGTTCGGAGTCGGGGTCAGCGTGACCGCGATCTCGCACATCGCCTCGTTGATGCCGTTGTTCGGCACCGTGGGGCCGTGGACGCGTCCGC
>DATDQL010000208.1:0-2755 GCA_035292305.1 Thermoplasmatota archaeon | reverse complement strand
GATCGTCTTCCCGAGGTTCGCGGCCAGCCGCGCGACCCGCAGGTGGTACACGGGCCGGCCCGTCCCGAGGTGCACGACCTGCGCGCTCCGCACCGCGTGCTCGGGCACCGGCCGCGTGTGGGCGTCCCACATCGGGCCCTGGTCGATCATCGTCGTCTGCCGCCCGCCCGGCGCCGTGAAGACCCACGCGGAGGGCGTCGTCGCCCCGCGCACGACGCGCAGGTCCGTCAGGTCGACGCCGTCCGCCGCGAGCGCGTGGCGGTACTCCCGCGGGAAGTCCTCGCCGACGAACGACGCGAGCGCCGTCGGCACGCCGAGCCGCGCGGCGATCCGCGCGATGTTCCCGCCGGTGCCGCCGAACGTGCGGTGGCGCGCGAGGACGCGGACCGTGCGGTCGGGCACGGGGAGCGTCGGCACGGACAGGATGTGGTCGAGCACGACGTGGCCGAACACCCCGAGGAAGTTCCTCACCGCCATTCCGCGAGCCCCCGCTGGACGTCCGCGAAGTCGCGGAACACGATGTGGTCCCTCCCGTGCTCCCGGCACAGCCGCGCGAGGTCGTCCTTCGCGAAGACGAGGTCGGCCTCGAGGGCCGGGCAGAGGTCCGAGATTCCGTTCCCCACGTACGCGACCGTGAAGCCCCGCGCTCGCAGCTGGAGGACGCGCCCCATCTTGCACGTCCCGCACAGGGTGCACGTCGCGTCCGCGTAGGGGAACGTGAGGGCGATCTCCTCCCCGTAGAACGTGGCCCCGTTCGTGCGGTACGGGACGTCGAGGCCCCAGCGGCGGAGGAGCGGGAGGAGGTACGCGTCGAGCCCCTCGCTCACGATCTCCAAGGGGACGGTGTGCTGTCGGCAGAACTCGACGAACGGCGGGAACGCCGGGTCGAGCTCCGCAAGCTTCTCCGCGGTCGCCACGAGTTGGTCCCGCGTCGCGCGGACGAGCGCGAACTGCCGGGCGAGGGTCTCCCGGGTCCCGATCTTCGGGTGGAGCGCCTCGATCGCCCGCCACGCGTCCCCCGTGAACTCCTGCAGGAGCAGCTCCGCAACGTCCCGCTTCGTGATCGTGCCGTCGAAGTCCGTGACGACGGCTTTCATGGGAGCCGCGCCTCCATCCACGCGAATGCGCGGCGGTGGATCTCGTCGTCTGTCGCCATGTCGAGGAGCGTGCCGCCGAAGTCGATCAGCACCGCGCGCAGGGGCATGGTATCCCTACGTGCCTTCCGTCCACGAGGCGAGGTAGGCGCGCTGCGCGGCCGAGAGCGCATCGATCTCCACGCCGAGTGCCGCGAGCTTGAGGACCGCGACCCGCTCGTCGATCTCCCGCGGCACCGTGTACACGCGCGGCTCCCGCCGCCCCGTCTTCGCGAGGAGCTCCGCGCACAGTGCCTGGATCGAGAAGCTCATGTCCATGATCTCGACGGGGTGGCCCTGTCCGGCCGCGAGGTTCACGAGCCGCCCTTCGCCGAGCACGTACACCTTCTTCCCGCCACGGAGCGCGTACTCGTCGACGAACTCGCGCACGCGGCGCTTGCGGGTCGCGAGCTTCTCCAAGTCGTTCATCGAGACCTCGACGTTGAAGTGGCCCGCGTTCGCGAGCACGCACCCGTCCTTCACGACCCGGAGGTGCTTGGCGGTGACGATGTCCTTGTCCCCCGTGGCGGTGACGATGAAGTCCGCCTGCCTGGCGGCGTCGACCATCCGCAGGACCTCGAAGCCGTCGAGCTTCGCCTCGATCGCCTTGATCGGGTCGACCTCCGTCACGAAGACGTGCGCGCCCATGCCGCGCGCGCGCATCGCGACGCCGCGGCCGCACCAGCCGTACCCCGCGACGATGAATCGCTTGCCCGCGAGGAGGAGGTTCGTCGCCGTCAGGATCCCGTCGATCGTGCTCTGCCCCGTCCCGTACCGGTTGTCGAACAGGTGTTTCATCTGCGCGTCGTTCACGTCAAAGACGGAGAACGCGAGCTTGCCCTCCTTCTCCATCGCCCGCACGCGGATCACGCCCGTCGTCGTCTCCTCGTTCGCGCCGACCACGTCGGGCAGGAGCTCCCGGCGTTTCGTGTGCAGCCGGAAGATGAGGTCCGCGCCGTCGTCGATCACGAGGTTCGGCCGGAGGTCGAGGACGTGGTGGAGGTTCTCGTCGTACTCCTCGTTCGTCTCCCACTTCTTCGCGTACGTCTCGAGGCCCTCGTCCCGGAGCGCGGCCACGACCGCGTCGTCCGTGCTGAGCGGGTTGCACGAGGCGAGCCGGACCTGCGCCCCCGCCTCCTTCAGGGTGAGGGCGAGGACGCCCGTCTTCGCCTCCACGTGGAGCGCCATCCCGACCCGGAGGCCGCGGAACGCGCGGGACTTCACGAGGTCCTTGCGAATCGCCGCCAGGACGTCCATGTGGGTGCGTGCCCATTCCAGTCGGTTGCGTCCGCGGTCCAAGAGTTCGGACACGGCGTCGCCGATGCGCGGCAGCCTACATTTAGTTTCGGATGGGAGCCCCTACGGCTTGCGCTGAACCCACTTGCGCCGCTGCCACGCGCCGTAGACCGCCGCCAATGCGGCGACGACCGCCACCATGGAGAGTGTGTCGAGCGCGGGTGTGGCGGGCGACGTCCCTGCCGGCGGTGGCGGCGACAGCACGAGCGCCGCGGCGGCGAGGACGAACGCGAAGGCGACGAGGGCAATGGCGAACCGGCGCACGGGCCTCCTCCTTCCCCCGCCCATGCAGGACGCGGACTCGATAAATAGGTTGTCCCAGTCGC
>DATDQL010000207.1:0-3126 GCA_035292305.1 Thermoplasmatota archaeon | reverse complement strand
CCGCGGTCGTCAAGTCGCTCGACGGCGGCAAGACCTGGCCCATCAAGACGTTCGTCCCCGGCGACCGGTGCCTACGCGGCAACCTCGCGCGCGCCCCCGACGGCACGCTCTACCTCGGAGGCTGCGACGCGGAAGGCCCCGGCGTCGCGATCTCGACGGACGGCGGCCTCTCGTTCACGTGGACGAACGTCGCGAAGCGCGAAGGCGAGACGACGACGGCGTTCTGCGTCCCGTGCCACCTCTTCACGGTCGTGACGACCGACGCCGCGGGCAACGCCTACGCGGTCTGGAGCGACGAGTCCCAGGCGCCAGACGACCCGCAAGGCCCCGGCGACGGCTCGATGGGCCTCAACGTCTGGATGGTCTCGTCCACCGACCGGGGCGCGTCGTGGTCCGCGCCGAAGCGCGTGAACAACGCTCCCGGCACGTACGTCCTCCCGTGGGCGACCGGCGGCGCGGACGGGAAGCTCGCGATCGCGTACTACGGCACGCGCTTTGTCGGCCACCCCGAGCGCGCGATGGGCGAGTGGTACCCGATCGTCGCGTTCACGGAGGATGCCCTCGCAGACGCGCCCGTCTTCATCGAGTCCTCGGCGAGTCCAACGCTCGCGCAGTACGGCCCCGTGTGCATGCGCGGCTCCGGATGCGGCAACGCCCGCAACCTCCTCGACTTCTTCCAGATCCAGGCCGACTCCGAAGGCCGCATCCACATGGCCTTCACGGACGGAACGCCCGGCGGCACCGCCCGCGCGAGCATCATCGCGTACGGGCGCCAGGTCGGCGGGCTCACCCTCGGCGGGCCGAGCGTAGACAAGAACGGCGGGCCGGGGGCGGCAAGAGCGATCCTACCCGTCCCGACGGTTTGACACGGGAAAGGCTCCGGCCGCCGGATGCGATACGGCCGCCGGACACGATGTAGCAGCTACATACGCCACGCCGTCGCGGACGGCGGTCGCCGTCGGGCGTGGCGTGGAAAAAGGGGTCGCCGGCCGGGCGCGTCGCGCCCGGCCGACCGGTTCTGCACCGTGCCTTCGGGCGCGGTGCGCTCGGCCGGAGCCTCCGGGCCCCGGCGTCGTGGCTCGCTTGGCGAACGGACCTCAGTCCATGTCCATGTCGTCCATCCCGCCCGGTTCCTTGCCGGCGGACGCCTTGAACTCCTTCGCGGCGATGACGTCGTCGATGCGCAGGATCATCGTCGCGACCTCGGTCGCGGACTGGATGGCCTGCGTCTTGACGCGCAGCGGCTCGATGATGTTCGCGGCGAGCGCGTCCTGGACCTTGCCGTTCTCGAGGTTCAGGCCGAACGTGCGGTTGCCCTTCTCGTGGGCCGCGCGCAGGTCGACGAGCGCGTTGATCGCGTCGAGGCCGGCGTTCTCCGCGAGCGTGCGCGGGATGACCTCGATCGCGTCGGCGAACATCTCGATCGCAAGCTGCTCGCGGCCGCCGACCGTCGCCGCGTACTTGCGCAGGGCGAGGGCGACCTCGACCTCGGGGGCGCCGGCGCCGGGGAGGATCTTGCCGTCCTTGAGGGCGGTGCCCACGACGCCGATCGCATCGTCGAGCGTGCGCTCGACCTCGTCCACGACGTGCTCCGTGCCGCCGCGCACGAGGATCGTGACGCTGCGCGCCGAGGGGCAGTCCGTGACGAAGACCATCTCCTCGTCGCCGATCTTCCGCTCCTCGACGATGCCGGCCTGACCCAGGTCGTCCTTAGAGAGGTCCTTGAGGTTGTTGACGATCTTCGCGCCGGTCGCCTTCGCGAGCTTCTTCATGTCCTTCTCGGACGTCGACTTGACCGCGAAGACGCCTTCCTTCGAGAGGAAGTGCGCCGCGAGGTCGTCGATGCCCTTCTGCGTGAAGACGACGGTCGCGCCGGAGTCCTTGACGATCTGCACGAGGCGGCGGAGCGTGTTCTCCTCCTCGTCGAGGAACGCCTGGAGCTGCGAGGGCTCCGTGATCTCGATGTTCGCGTCGACCTCGGTCTTCTTGATCTCGAGGGCGGCGTTGACGAGGGCGACCTTGCCGTTCACGACGCTCTTCGGCATGCGCGAGTGCGCGCGCTCCTTCGAGAGCACGACGCCCTTCACGAGCTGCGTGTCGGCGATGTTGCCGCCGTGCTTCTTTTCGACCTTGATCGAGTCCTTGTCGACGTTCCACTTCCCGGAGGCGTCCTTCTCCGCGACCGCCGTGACCGCGTCGACCGTGATGGTGGCGAGGAGCTCGGCGTGGGAGGAGGCGCCCTTCGACGCCATCGACGTCTTCGCGATCTTCACGAGCGTCGCCTTGTCGTCGGGCTTGACGACGGTCGCGAGGCCGTTCAGGACCTCGATCGCCTTCTGGCTCGCGAGCCGGTAGCCGGCCGTGATGAGCGTCGGGTGGACGTCGTCGATGAGGTCCTCGGCCTTCTGGAGGAGCGCGCCCGCGAGGACGACGCTCGTCGTCGTGCCGTCGCCGACCTCGGACTCCTGGGTCTTCGAGACCTCGATGATCATCTTCGCCGTCGGGTGCTGGACGTCGATCTCCTTCAGGATGGTCGCGCCGTCGTTCGTGATGACGACGTCGCCCATGCTGTCGACGAGCATCTTGTCCATGCCCTTCGGTCCGAGCGTCGTGCGCACGGCCTCGGCCACGGCCTTCGCGGCGAGGATGTTGTTCGACTGCGCGCCGCGGCCCTTCTCGCGCCGGGTGCCTTCCTTCAGGATGTAGATCGGCTGGTTGCCCATCATGTGTTGACCACCTTGGATCGGAACTATTCGATGTCGACGCGCGTGCCGTGGGCCGCCTCCGGCGGCGCGGCGCGTTCGATCGTGAGGTCGAGGACCCCGTTCTTGTGCGTCGCCTTCGCCGTGGACGGCTTGACCGGCGCCGGGAGGTCGAGGACCTTCCGGTACCGGCGGGGGACGTCCACCTCGATGGAGACGCGGCGCTCGCCGACGTGGAGCCGGATGTCCTTCTTCTCGACACCCGGCAGCTCGACGGTGATGCTGACCTCGCGGTCGCCCTCGATGACGTCGGAGAGCGGCTCGCGCGCGGCGGGCTCGGTCGTGAGACCGGTCACGCCCGCGAGGCTCTTCGCGTCCCCGAAGTGGGAGAGCTGCGGCTTGCCGTCGGGACCGACGCGCAGCT
>DATDQL010000206.1:0-2064 GCA_035292305.1 Thermoplasmatota archaeon | reverse complement strand
CACGTTCGAAGGACCCGACCTCGCGCTCGTGAACGACGCGCACGGCATCACGGGATTCCTCGTCGAGATCACCCTCCGGGTGCGCCCCGCCTCGACCGACACGCCGATCCTCGCGACGTTCGCGGACGACGACGGCGAGCGCGCGGCGGGCGCCGTGCGCGCGATCGGCGAGTCGCACGCTGCGTGGAACGTGTCGTGGTACACGCCCGAGTTCACGGAGCTCCTCAACGAGGCGGGCGGCGCGAAGCTGCTCCCCGCAGGCAAGCACAGCGTGCTCGTCACGCTCGAAGGGGACGGGCGGAAGCCCGACGTGGTCCGCATCCTGCAGGCCGAGGGCGGCGAGGTCGGGAAGGACGAGGCCGCGCAGAAGGCGTGGGACGCGCGGTTCGACCACCTCAACTTCAAGCGCCTCGGGCCGAGCGTCCTCGTCGCGGAGAGCGTCATCGACGGCATCGGCCTCTGGAAGGCCGTCGAGGCCTCGCTCGCGGTCACGCGCGTCGAGCGGCAGTGCGTGTGGGTGATCGGCGTCGCGCCCGACCGGTACGACGTGATCTGGTACGCGCTCGACGACGAGCGCCGCATGGAGTTCGCGCCCGCGCTCGGCAACTCGCTCGCCGTGATGCACGCCGTGAAGAAGCTCGGCGGTCGCAGCTACGGCACCGGCGTCCTCCTTGCGTCCGAGGCGGGCCACGTCTACGGCAAGGAACGCCTCCGCCGGTGGAAGGAGTTCAAGAAGGAGCACGACCGCGACGAGCTGTTCAACCCCGGCCCCGTCCTCGGCGCCCGCATGCGCGGCGCCCCCGTGCGCATCTTCTCGACCGTGATGAAGGCGCAGGGGCCGCTCCTCCGCGGCGCTCGCGGCACCGCCGGCAAGTGGCCGGGCGGGCCGCTCGCAGATCCGGGGTTCCTCGCGAAGCACGCGGCGCTCGGTCGCGAGCGCGCCGGGGACCTTGCCGAGGTCGACTACGCCGCGACCACGTGCATCTTCTGCGGCTTCTGCGACTCCGTCGCGCCCGAGCGCGCGAGGGTGCACTGGGAGACCGAGATGCCGCGCGGCCGCGTGCAGCTCGCGGTCGCCCATCTCCGCGGCCGCGCTGAGTACACGCGCGAAGGCCAACGCAAGGTGCTGCGGAACCCCCTGTCCTACCAGCGCGAGGCCATCTGCCCGACACGCATCCCGATCGACCGCGTCACCGACCTCCTCGCGGGGGCGTTCGGCGCGGCGCTCGGCCCCCTCCAGGAGCACGAGGCCCTCGTCGCGAACGTGAAGCAGCACGGCAACGTGCAAGGGAAGCCCCGCGAAGCTCGCGCGAAGTGGGCCGCGTTCCCCGTCACGCCCGATGCGACGACGCTCCTTGTCGTCGACGACGCCGGAAGCTACGACGCGCCGGACGTCGCGGCGGCCGCCGCCGCGGCCCTCACGAACGCCCAGGTCGCGCTCGCGTACCTCGGCGCGAAGGAGCCCTCCGTCGGCACGGTCCTCGTCGAGACCGGGAACCGCGACGCCGCGCGCGAGACCGCGACATCCCTGCTCCAGGAGGCGGCGAAGCGCCGGCTGCGCACCGTCGTCACGCCGGACGCGAACGCGTGGCGCGTCCTGCGGCTCGACTACCCGCTCTTCGCGCGCGACCTCGGCACGACGTGGGACGTTGACGTTCGCCACAGCACCGAGGTCCTCGCCGAAGCCGTGAAATCCAAGCGCCTGACGCTCGAGACGCCCTGGCCGAAGAAGGCGGTCGTCCACGTGCCCGAGGCGCTCGCCGGGAAGGCCCGCGACGCCGTCGTGGACCTCGCGAAGGCCATCCCCGGCGCGACCATCCTCCCGTGGGGCGGCGATTGCTGCGGCCACGGCCGCGCGCTCCACCTCACGGACCCCGAGATGCAGACGGCTGCCGCGGAGCGCATGCTGAAAGAGGCGATCGCCGTCGGCGCCGAAGCCGTGCTCACCGCGAACCCAGGATGCGCCGCGCTCCTCAAGTCCGTCGCGAAGAAGGCGAAGGCCGGCGTCGAGGTGATCGACCTCCACGAGGTCGTCGCGCGCTCGATGACGATGGCCGCGGCCGG
>DATDQL010000205.1:0-2497 GCA_035292305.1 Thermoplasmatota archaeon | reverse complement strand
CCGCCCTCGCGGAAGGATCCGTCCGCGTCTGGACGAACCCCGGTGGGGCAGAGATCTGGACTACGCAGGTCGCAAGCATGACCGGGACGTTCACGTACCGGATCCACATCCCCGCCGGCGCGCTTCTCGGCGACCACCTCCTCGAGAGCGAGCTGGCCTGGGAGGAAGCCGATGAGGTCGGGGCGTTCCTCACGCAGCGCGCGCGGCAGTTCACGATCCTCCCGGTCGAGGACACGGACGCGCCCGACGACGAGCCCGTCTACTTCCTCGTCCTCGACGTGTGGGGCGGGGACTGGCGGAGCGACGGCGGGTGACGACGGACCGGAGCGCGCTTCGAAAGCCTGCCGATGCCCGCGCGCGGATCGAACCTCGCGCGCGTCCGCGGAGGCGTCCGCCGCGTGAGGCCGCGCGCCTGGAGAAGCCTCGTACAGCAACGTGGGTCACCCTCCGGACTGACGCGAGCCCTCATGCCTGAGGCCACGGCGCGCGCCGACGCGTCCCAGGAGATGCCGCTCCCGGTGCCGCCTCGCGGCCGCGTCACGACAGGCGACCGCGCCCTCGACGTCGCGCTCGGCGAAGGCCTCCCCTTCGGGGTCCTCATCCTCCTCGAAGGCGACGAAGGCGCCGGCGCCGTCGAGCTCGCCTTCACCACGCTCCTTGCCGCGCCGCGGGACGGCCGCCGCGCCGTCTTCGCCACGGCGCTGCGCGCCCCGCGCCGCGTCGAGGCCGAACTCGCCACCCTCATGGGCGACGCCGCGCCCGCCCTCGTCGACGTCCGCGAGCTGCGGCCGCGGCACGTCGCGGCCGATGCGGCCGCCATCCTCCACGGCCTCGGCCGCGGCGACGTCGTGGTCCTCGAGTCCGTCGCCGCGATCGCGCGCGCCGCGCCCGAGGACGGCCCCGTAAGCATCCTCCAACCCCTCGCCGACGAGGCCCACGAGAAGGGCGTCGTCGTCCTCGCGCTGCACGCCCGCGGCACGGTCCCGCCGCGCGACGAGGCCGCCGTCGCCGAGGTCGCGGACGGCATCCTTCATTTCACCTGGACCGCGGACGGGCCCACGCGCTCGCGCCGCCTCGCCGTGCGGAAGTTGCGCGGCCTCGCCCCCGCGCTCGACGGCGAGCAGAGTCCCGTGTACGAGGTCGCGCTGCGACGCGGGCAAGGATTCGCCGCGAGCCGCGTGCGGCAGCTGGTGTGAGCGCCAAGCGCCTTAAGCCACCGCGCCGCCATCCACGACCGTGAGCGGTGACGAGGCCGACCTGCGCTCGAAGAGGCGCCGGCTCCTCGAGGCGGAGCTCGCCCGGATCCAACCGCGCCTCCGGCGGCCGGGCGTCCGCCAGGCGTTCCTCGTCGGTTCCCTCGCCCGAGGCGAGGTCGGCATCACGAGCGACCTCGACCTCGTCATCGTACAGGAGACCTCGAAGCGGTTCCTCGACCGCGCGGCGGAGTGGACGGACATCCTCGAACCGCGCTGCGCCGTCGACCTCTTCGTCTATACCCCGGAGGAATTCGCGACGCTCCGAGACCGACCGTTCCTGCGCCACGCCCTCGCCGACGGGAGGTCCCTCCTTGAGGCGTGACGCCGCGTCGAACGCGACGCGCTGGCTCGCGCAGGCGACCCGGGACCTCGACGACGCCTTGTTCGCAGCGCAGGGGAAGCGCTGGAGCCTCGCGTGCTTCCTCGCACAACAGGCAGCCGAGAAGGCCGTCAAGGCGTTCCTCTACGGCCGCGGCCGCGAGCTCGTCCTCGGACACAGCGTGGACGAGTTGCTCCTCGAGGCGGCCTCGTTCGACAAGGCGTTCGAGCCGATGCGCCCCGACGGCTCGAAGCTGGACCGCATGTACGTGCCGACCCGGTACCCGGACGCCCTTCCTGGAGGGCTCCCGTTCGAGGCCTTCCACGAGGACGACGCCGCGACCGCACTCGCGGCCGCGCGGCGGATCATCGACGCCGTCGCCGCGCGCGTGAAGAAGGGATGAAGGCGGGAGACGTGGGGGCGCCGGTCGGCGTCACTCGATCGTGACCTTGAACAGTCCGTACGAGAGCGAGTAGATGAGGTCGGCTTCCTCGTCGTCGGTTCGCGGCCCGTTGATCGTGACGCTCACGCTGTCGCTGTCGGCCGTCACCGTGTAGTCCTCGAACTCGGCAAGTTCGAGCCGCTCGTCGAACCACTTCTCCCACGCCTCCGCGAACGGCGTGTGGAAGTCGAGCTGGATCCACGCGGCGTTGCGCTCCACCGCGAGCTCCGGCGTCGCCGGGCCCGGGGCGAGGACGACCGCCACGCTGCTCCGGTCGAGCGCCGCCGTCGTCCCGGCGCCGTAGAGGTCGGGCATCGTGATCGAGACCTCGTAGAACCCGGTCGAGGGGTCGTCGTCGGTCGCCTTCAGGTCGAGAAGCGGACCCGCGACGACCACCGCGGAGTCGCCTTGGACGCGCAGGAGCCCGCCGAATTCGACGCGGTAGGCGAACGGCGGCGAATACGAGGGCGACAACGTGAA
>DATDQL010000204.1:0-6721 GCA_035292305.1 Thermoplasmatota archaeon | reverse complement strand
TCGGGCAGTTCCACGACGTGTACGTCTACGACGACCCGCTGCTCAACCGGACGATCGCGGTGCCCGCCTACTGGGACCTCGGCATCTGGTTCGTGGACGTGACCGACCCGTCGAAGCCGGAGACGCTCGGCAACTGGCAGGACTACAAGGGGGAAAGCGGCGACATCCACACGACCGCCGTCGACTTCCTCATGGTCGACGGGGAGATACGCCGCATCGCGGTCGCCGCGAGCGAGACCGGCCCCATCATCGGGCCGTTCAGCGTCGCCGAGCCGAGCAGCGTGTACGTCCTCGACGCGACGGACCTCGACGACATCCATCTCCTCGCGCGCTGGGTGAACCCCGGCAAGCGGCCGAGCGGCGCGCTCGGCGGCGTCGTCGGCGAGTTCAGCACGCACAACCTCCAGTTCGAGAAGGGGCGCGTGTACCTCGCGCACTACCATGCCGGCGTCTGGGTGCTCGACGTGCAAGGCTGGCTCGATGCGGGCGGCGCGTCGGCGACGACGTCGCACGTCACGGGCGACGCGGTGCCGGTCCTCGGCGTGTTCAACACGCGAGGCCTGGACGGCACGAAGGGCCAGAGCATGGTGTGGGATGTCGTGCTCCACGACGGGTTCGTCTACGCGAGCGACATCCGATTCGGCCTCTTCGTCCTGCACTTCGACGGCGACCCGATGTACGATCCCGCGTGGACGAGCGACGCGTAGGCCACGCCGGGCTCGGGCGGAGGCAAGGGCTCGGGGGAACGACACCGGTCGGGCCGTGGGCCGCGGCGAGGGCTCGGGAGGGCCCGGGCCGGGGAGGGACGCGGGTCCGGGCTGGGCGGGGGCTCGGGTGGCGGACCCCCTCGCTTCGCCACGGTCGCCGCGGCCCTGCCGCATCCTCTTATGACCTCGCGTGGCCGAGGCACGTCCATGGGCGATATCCTCCCCCTGGCTCCCCGCGGCGGGCCGGCGCGCGAGGCGGCCGTGGATCTGGACAACGCGCTCGCGTCGCTGCGCACCGCGCTCATCCTGCTCCGCGCCGACGGACGGGACGGGCTTGCGCGCGACCTCGACGTGCTCGACGGCGCGGCGAATCGCCTCGAGGCGGCGAGCGCCGCCCTGCTCCACGCGGTTCGAGCGGCCGCAGCGGAAGAGGCGCCGAAGAGGCCTTGACCCGCCGCGTCGTCCTCTGCTCGTGCCCCGCCGCAAGCACGGCCACCTGCGCGTGAACCTCGGCAAGAAGGCCGACGGACGGTTCGCGCGGCCCGGATGCGCGAAGTGCGCGCGCGGCGCGTGCGCGCAGCACCTCGGGTGAGAGGACTCAACCGGGCGTGTTGGGTTTCTTGGGTTCCTTGCCTTCATTTTCTCCCTGACCTTCCTTGCCCCGTCGTCTCCCCGCGCGCCCGAAACCCCTAAGCCGTGCGCGGCGGCTCGCGCTCCTCGTGAACCGCGCGACGACCTCCATCCAGCCGTGGTTCGTCCACCGCCGGATGCTCCCGAAGTGGACGGGGCTCGCCATCACGGCCGCGCTCTGGGCCGCCTTCCCCCCGTCGGCCGCGCAGGGGCTCCTGCTCTTCGGCATCGGCGTCCTGCTGTTCTTCCCGAACGAGTACGTCGTGCACCGCGGCGTGTTCCACTTCTTCGCGGACAAGCCCGCGGGCAAGGTGCTGTCGAAGCAGCACGTGAACCACCACCTCGCGCCGGACGACCTCGACTACCTGTTCAACGATCCGCGCATCAGCGTCGGCGTCGGATCGCTCTACTTCATCCTGTACTGGGCATTCACACGCGACCTCGGCTCGGCGGGGGCGCTGAGCTTCGGCAACTTCGCCGGGCTGCTCTACTACGAGTGGGTGCACTTCACCGCGCACCGGCCCGGCTCGAAGCCGATGACGCCGTGGGGCCGCTTCATGAAGAAGTGGCACCTCTGGCACCACTACAAGCACGAGAAGCTGTGGTTCGGCGTGACCTCGCCGCTGTTCGACTGGGCGCTCGGGAGCCACCGCGCGCACGCGGAGGTCGAGCCGAGCCCGACGGTGCGGACGCTCGTGCCGACGGACGAGCAGCAGGAGTGGATGCGCGGAGTCGTGCCGCCGCCGCGCGCACGGTGAGGATCAGAGGGAATCGAATCGCGCGATGCCGGCGTGGAGCGGATGCACGACGAGGGTCGCGGTCCCGAGCATGCTTGCCTTCCGGCGGAGCTTGTCGAGGAGCGCCTCACTCGCCGCGCCGTACACATCCATCGTCTCGAGCGTCACGAGGTCCTTGACGCGGGAGAAGAGCGGGGCCGCCGCCTCCAAGTGCAGCTCCATCGAGGCGGAATCCGGGTGCACCTGGACGACCGTCATCCGTGTCCCTCGCTCGTCGAAGTGGACGGAGTAGGCGAGCACGCGCGGCTCGTTCGACTCGACGAACCTCACGAGGTCGTCCATCGCCGCCTGGAGCGGCACGAGCATGCCTTCGCGGACGGCGGAGGTGTCCACGACCACGAGCGGCTGGACCATCACAGGGGCACCCTCGCCTCGGAGCAAGACGGTGGCGGCCGGGCGCGGCGGCGTTTCGACGAGCGCCGACACTCGCCCCGGCCCCTTTATTACGGATGCTCGGGGTTCCGGGGCGTCCATGCCGATCGGAATCGTCTCCTACGGCGCGATGATCCCCCGGTACCGGATCAAGGCCGTCGAGATCGCGCGCGTGTGGGGCGAGGACCCGACGAGCATCACGAGGGGCCTCGGAGTGCTCGAGAAGACAGTCCCCGGACCGGACGAGGACACGACGACGCTCTCGGTCGAATCCGCGCGCATCGCGATGCGCCGCGGGAACGTCGACCCCGCCTCCGTCGGCGCGGTCTACGTCGGCAGCGAGTCGCACGTGTACGCGGTGAAGCCCACCGCGACCATCCTCTGCAGCGCGCTCGGCATCACTCCGTACACGACCGCCGCGGACTTCGAGTTCGCCTGCAAGGCCGGCACGGCCGCGATGCAGGCGTGCATGGGACTCGTAGGCTCCGGCATGATCCGCCACGGCATCGCGGTCGGCGCCGACACGAGCCAGGGCGCGCCCGGCGACGCGCTCGAGTACAGCGCGAGCGCGGGGGCGGCGGCGTTCGTCGTCGGCGGCGGCGAGGGTGCGGCCGCGGACGAGCTCTGCGCCGTCCTCCACGGCACGCGCAGCTTCACGAGCGACACGCCCGACTTCTGGCGCCGCGAAGGCCAGAAGTACCCGACGCATGGCGGGCGGTTCACGGGCGAGCCCGCGTACTTCCGGCACGTCCTCGCCGCGAGCGAGCGCCTCCTGGAGGAGACGGGACGCAAGCCGGCCGACTACGACCACGTCGTGTTCCACCAGCCGAACGGGAAGTTCCCGGTCCGCATCGGCCAGAAGCTCGGCTTCGAGGAGCGCCAGTGGAGGACCGGCCTCCTCACCCCCATCATCGGGAACACGTACTCGGGCTCGTCCATGATCGGCCTCGCGGCCGTCCTCGACGAGGCGAGGCCCGGCGAGCGCGTCTTCGTGTGCGCGTACGGCTCCGGCGCCGGGGCCGACGCCTTCGACGTGGAAGTGACGGATGGCATCACGCGACTGCGGCGCGAGGGGACCCCGACGCTGACGGACCTCATCGAGGACAAGGAGTACGTGGACTACGCGACCTACGCGAAGTTCCGACGGAAGATCGTGAAGGGGGTCTCCGCGTGAAGGCCCGCAGGCCGGAACGCGGGCCCCGGCCGCGCGGAGCGCGGACGGAGGTGATGCCGTGAGAGACGTGGCCGTCATCGGCGTCGGCATGACGCGCTTCGGCGAGCTCTGGGAGCGCAGCTTCCGCAGCCTCATCACCGAGGCCGGCCTCGCCGCGGCCCGCGATGCGGGCATCGCGGGCGAGGACATCGACGCGATGTACGTCGGCTCGATGAGCGCCGGGCGCTTCATCGGCCAGGAGCACGTCGGCGCGCTCGTCCTCGACGAGGCAGGGCTCAGCGGCTTCCACGTCCCCGCGACCCGGGTCGAGGCCGCGGACGCGTCGGGCGCCGCGGCGCTGCGGCAAGGCTTCCTCGCGGTCGCTTCCGGAGCGCACGACGTCGTCGTCGTGGGCGGTGTCGAGAAGATGACGGACGTCGCGGAGGCCGAGGTCGCGGACGCGATCTCGTCCGCGCTGGACCGCGAGTGGGAGGCGTTCTTCGGCGCGACCTACCCGGCGCTCCATGCGATGATGGCGCAGCGGCACATGCACGATTTCGGGACCACTCGTGAGCAGCTCTCCGACGTCGCCGTGAAGAACCACGCGAACGGGAAGCTCAACCCGCACGCGGCCTTCCCCTTCGAGATCAAGCGCGAGGCCGTGCTCGCGTCGCCGCTCGTCGCGTCGCCGCTGCGGGTCCTCGACGGTGCGGCGCTCCTCGACGGCGCCGCGGCGGTCGTCCTGTGCGCCGCGGCCCGCGCGCGGGAGTTCACCGACCGCGCCGTCCGGCTCGTCGGGAGCGCGCAGGCCTCGGACCACCTCGCGCTGCACGACCGCGAGTCGATCACGTCGCTCGCGGCGACTCGCGTCGCGGCCGACCGCGCCTACCGCATGGCCCGCGTGGAGGCGAAGGACATCGATGTCGCCGAGGTGCACGACGCGTTCACGATCGGCGAGATCATGGCCGTGGAGGACCTCGGGTTCGTCTCGAAGGGACAGGGCGGGTTCGCCGTCGAGAAGCGTGTCACGACGCGCGACGGCTCGCTGCCGGTGAACACGAGCGGCGGGCTCAAGGCTCGCGGCCATCCCCCGGGGGCCACGGGCGTCGCGCAGGCGGCGGAGGTCGTGCTCCAGCTGCGCGGCGCGGCGGGGAAGCGCCAGGTCGCGGACGCGGAATGGGGATTGACGCACAACGTAGGCGGCACCGGCGCGACCGCGGTCGTGCACATCTTCCGGAGGCCCTGAATGACCATCTCCCGCTTCTGGCGCGAGATCGACCAGCGCTACAACCTGCGCGGCGTGACCTGCGGCAACTGCGGCGGGAGCTTTTTCCCGGCGCGGACGCTCTGTCCGAAGTGCCGGCACCTCTCGATCGGGAAGCTGTCCCCGTGCGACTTCTCCGGCAACGGCACGGTCGAGGCGTTCAGCGTCGTGCACCAGCCGCCAGCGGGCTTCGAACTCCAGGCGCCCTACGTCGTCGCGATCGTGCGGCTCGACGAGGGCCCACGGGTCACCAGCCAGGTGGTCGACGTAGCGCCCGTGGAGGTCCGCGTCGGCCTGCGCGTCCGCAAGGTCTTCCGCCGGATCAACGAGGAAGGGGAGGCGGGCGTCGTGCACTACGGGTTCAAGTTTGCCCGCGCGTAGCGGGCAGACTTGGCCATGCGGCGCGAAGCGGCGCGTTGGCATATTCGCCAGGGCGCAGCGAGGGCGGATCTGGCCCCGCGGCCCCGACGGGACGCGGGGGCAAGTTCGCGCGCGCCTGAGGCGCGCGGATTCGGCGCCTCACCGCTTCAGCGTCGCGAGCAGCTTCGGAAGGTTCTGCTCGAAGACCCTCACCGTCTCCGCGAGGTACGGGTCCTTCACGGGCGTGAACTCCACGACCTCGGCGGGCTCCAGGACCTCGAGTACCGTGTGTCCGCGGTCGAGGTGGTAGGCCTGCCCGGCCTCGATGGTGATCTCGCCGTCCTTCGTCCGCGCGCGCATCTTCCCCTTGAGCACGAAGCCCCAGTGCTCGGCCTGGCACGCGTTCCCGGGCATGCCCTCGAAGAGAGCCTCGAGCCGCGCGCGCGGCCACTTCTCGAATCCGACGTACATGTCGCCGGCCTGGATCGAACGGATCTCGAGTCCTGCCTCCGCCACCGCGACGGGCGCGTCTGTCCTGTTGATCACGGTCATGTTTGCGTCTCCTGGGGCTCTGCCCCGTCCTGATGAGGCGGCGTTCGCGCATCCGCCTGCCGGGCGCCGCGACCCGCGATGCGGACACGAGCGCCGCCCGCGTGTCCGTCCCGGTGGGAGGCGAGCCGCGGAACGGACACGGCTTCGAGCGCCGCCGCACCGGCCGCCAGCGCGCTGCGGAAACGTCTGCGGGGCCACGCATCCGGCGCAGACCTGAGGCCACGGACCCACTCGCGGCGCGCGACCGCGGCGAGTTCGAGCGAGGTCGATCCCAGGAGGCGCGCTTGGTAGACACAAGCTTAGGACGAGCACGCTGCCACCCGGTTTTCACTGCGGTGGGAGACAGTTTTGCAGATAGACCGTGAGGAGAAAGCCCTTGAATGGCGGAGGTCTCTTCCGAATCGCAAACGCAGGGCCTGCTCCGCAGGTCGAGGCTAGGGGAGACTGAAGAACATGCGATTCATCGTTATCGGGCTTGCCGCCACGCTGGCCTTTGCGGGCTACGCTGCGGCCGACGTCTACGGCAACCAGAACAACCTCGTGACCTTCCACCTCGAGGGGACGGTCAACCAGGACGCGAACATCTACTGCGAGAACGGCGAAGTCGTGGTCGACACCACGCCGACCTACGGCCACCGCAAGTCGATGCTCGGCGACTTCTTCTTCAACGGCGTCAACGAAGACTACGGCGACTGCGGCGACGCGGGCCTTGTCGTTGACCTCGTGAAGATCACCGGGGACATCATGGGCTCCGGCTTCGACGTCCTCGACCTGCTGCACGACTGCACGCCGGACCTCGACGACCTCGGCAACCCGTACCACGACTGCACGGGCCTTGGCGCGGAAGTCGAAGGCCTCCTCCCGTAGGCGGAGGTCCCGGATCCGA
>DATDQL010000203.1:0-4745 GCA_035292305.1 Thermoplasmatota archaeon | reverse complement strand
CGTCCTTCGTCGTCGCGGCGCCCGGCTTGTACGGGCCGAGGCCGCCGCCTTCGCCCTTGTACGTGCTGGCGCCGCTCGCGGCATCGCCGTCCGCGAGCGCCGTGCGGGCCCCGCCCTCGGCGAGCGCGGGCGAGGCGAGGGGGCCAGGCGGGCGCGGGCCGTAGGAGGCGTCCGCGGCGACGCCGCCGGAGGCCGTGGTCGTCGCGCCGCTCTCGTCGTACGCGTAGCCCTTCTCGCGGACCGCGTAATCGGGCGAGTACGGGTCGGGCTCGTACGGGACCCAGCGCGCCGTGCCCTTGCGGAGCTCGACGTCGTGGCGCACGAGCGTCTCGTCGCCGACCTCGAACGTCTCGCTGCGGGAGAAGTACCCGTCCGCGTTCGCGTCGAGCACGAAGTGGCCGGGGCGCACGAGGATCTTGAACGATCCGTCCTCGTCCGTCTGCGCGCTGCCCCACTCGCCCGTGTCCTCGTTGCGCACGTTGACCCAGGCGTTCGGGATCCCCTGCTGCGCGGCCGAGTCCACGACGTAGCCGACGAGCGCGACCGACGGCTCGGGCTTCGGCTGCAGGCGCACGTCGAGCTCGTTGTCGCCGGAGTCGAGGTCGAGCTGCACGACGAACGAGTAATACTGCACGACGGGCTGCACGGGGTACACGCCGCACGGCGGCATGATCGCGATGTCAGTCGCGACCCCCGGCGAGGGCTCGGACGCGTACCCGGCGGACCCGGAGGCGCCACCGCCGCTCTCCATGCCTTCGGCGGAGCCCTCCTCGGGCGCGACCTCGTCGGTTGTCGTCGCCTCGGTCGTCGTCCCGTCCGGCGGCGGCGCGGCGTCGTCGACCGGGACGGCCTCGGCGTAGCAGATCGGGCCCTGGTTCGGATACGCCCACACCTGCACGTAGCCGGAGTACGTCGTGAGCTCGAACCGGCCGTCCGCGCCTGTCGTCGCCCACTGCCAGTCGCTCCACTCCATGTTCTGGAGGTTGATGCCGACGTTCGCGAGAGGCGCGCCGGTGCGCGCGTCGAACACGCGGCCGCGGAGCGTGGCGTCCTTCGCCGGGACCTCGTGCAAGGTCGCGTCGGCCTGCTCGGTCTCGTCGGGCTTCACCACGACGCGCACCGTCTCGACGGCGTAGCCGCGGGCGTGGACCTCGACCAGGAGGTCCCCGGAGTACACGTCGATCTCGTAGGTGCCGTCCTCGTCCGTCGTCGTCTGCAGGTCGTCGCAGCAGTAGTACGGCATCGCCATGCGGTCCTCGGCGACCGCGGGTTCGGCGGCGACGGCCTTCGATTCCGCGGCGTCGGCGGAGGCGTACGCGTAGCAGCAGTAGTAGTTGCGGCGCACGTACACGGTCGCCCCGGGCACGGGGTCGCCGTCCTCGTCGGTCACGGTCCCTTCGAGCCTTGCGTCCGTCGGCGGCCGGCGCTCGACGGTGACCGTCACGTCGGCGCTCCCTCCGCGCGCGTCGAAGTCGGCCCATCCGGAGTTGTAGCGGTTGTGGCGGACCTGCACGTTCCCGTAGCCGGCGAGCACGGCGAGATCCACCTCGCCGTCCCCGTCGGTAGTTCCCGTCGCGGTCCGGGACTGGCCGGCGTCGCTCCACGAGTTCGCCGTCACGGTCGCGCCTTCGACGGGGTCGCCGCCGACGTCGAGCACGGTGACGCGCACCGTCGCGTCGCCGGCCTCGCGCGCGAGCTGGATCTTCACGCGGTCGTCCTGCGGGGTGAATTCGATCTTCGCCTCGCCCTTGGACCAGCCGCGCTTCCCCGCGGTGATGTAGTAGAGGCCGTGCGCGAGGTCGAACTCGACCTCGCCGTCGTCGTCGGTCTCGCCGGAGGCGGCCTCGTCGCCATCCGGGGTCCGGACCACGACGTCGGCGCCGTCGACCGGCTGACCGTTCGAGTCGATCACGAGCACGTCGAGCTCGCCGGAGTCGACAGCGTCCAGCGTGAACGCGACGGTGGCGCCCGTCGCCGCGACGGCGACGGCCCTCTTCCGGGGCTCGAAACCGTCGGCCTTCACTTCGATCGTCCAGTTGCCGGGCGCGAGGAGGAGCGACGCGTCGCCGTCCTCGTCGGTCGTCCCGGTCTGGGGCGCGACGTCTGCGACGTCGGAGCGCGCCGTGACGAGGGCGCCCTGGATCGCGTCGCCGCCCGCGTCCTCGACGTGGACGGCGACGTTCCCTTCGGCGGCCTGCGCGGGAAGCGTGGGTAGCGACGCGGCCGCGAGGGCGGTCAGTACGAGGACGACGGCGGACAGGGTCCGTGCGGTCATGGTCTCGGCCTCAAGGAGGGCGCCAGGGGGGTATATCCCCCCCGAGTCTGTCGGGGAAGGGCCGAACGGAGCAGGAGGGGCGTCAGGCGCGCCCCTACCCTTAGAATTCCAGGAGTTTCCGCTGCGTCGTGGGCTGCCACGCGATGTCGAGCCGGTCGAGCACCCCGGCGACGATCTCACGATAGTACTCCTTGTCGAGCCGGTTCATCGAGCCGTCCGGCCCGTCGGTGGGGACCTCGAACCCGCGGCTCGTCTTCACGTACTCGAGCTGCTCGCCGCGCTGAGGGCGACGCCCGTGCAGGCGCTCGTGCGCCTCCGCGACCTGCTTCCCGATGGGCGTGCCGGCCTTGTACTCGGACACGTCCTTGCCGAGGCGCACGCGCATGACGAAGTCCTTCGGCTCGTACGCGGCGAGGTCGAAGCACGCGCGGCCGGCCTCCTTCGGGTCCTCGCTCTCGAGGAGCAGCGCGCGGCTCACGCGGTCGAGCGTGCGGTCGAACACGCCGCACAGCGACGACCCCTTGAACGCGATGCCGTGCTTCTCGATGCGTCCGTCCTTGTGCAGCAGGAGGTACGACTTCCGCTCGTGGAAGTACCCGGCTGCGTACTCGTCGACGTCGAGGCGGAGGTGGCTGTCGACGCCGTAGTCCCGCTCGACGAACCCGTGGACGAGGGCGTTCACGGCCTCGGGGTCGACGGTCGCGGCCGAGTAGACGCCGTCGGTGTCGGTCTCGATCTTGGCGTCGCCGAGGTGGTCCTCGACGACGCGGATGAGCTGGCGCGCCACGCCCACGGTCGCCATCGCGACCGGGAGCGACCCGTATCGCGCGAACGACGAGGCCATGACGCCGTAGATCGAGTTCAGGACGACCTTCAGCGCGTTCTGCCGCGCGTGGAGGCCTTCACGCTCCTGCGCAGTCGCGACCTTGGCCTGGCGCTTGAGATCCATCCGCGTCGCGAGCAGACGCCGCAGCTCGGATGCGAGCTCGCTCTCGCCACGGATCTCGATGACGTGGCTCACGCCGCGGCTCTCGTCGGGGACGTGCAGCGTGAGCGTCTCCCCGGACCGGGCGACGCGGAACGGCCCGATCGCCTCGGTGCGCACGAGCCGCGTGTTGTCCGCGCCGCAACCGAGCGTCACCATGATGCTCGGGTACATCGACGAGAAGTCCACCTTCCAGAGCGGCCGGAAGAGGCCGCGGCGGTAGATCTCCACAATCCCGCCGACGAACGCGACGCCTCCGGACTCGCGATAGAGCGACCAGTATCGGTCCTCGTTCTTCCCGTCGCTCACGATCACCGGGTCGGCGCGTCGGAAGATGCGGCCCTGCAGCACGGTCGTGTGGAACGACGGCGTCGCGCGCAGCAGGACGTTGAGGGGCGCCGAATGGAACTCGGCGAGCGCGACCATGTTCGGGAAGTAGATGCGGGACAGCGAGCGCGTGATCTCGACGTCGTTGCGGTTGTAGTCCGCAAGGCGTTGCGTCCCGACGAGCGCGCGCGTGTCCTTCGTGTCCTCGACGATGACAGGGAGGTTCATCCACGCCGCGACCGTCTTGAGGCGCCGGTCCTTGATCCCGAAGAGGGTCTGGTCGAGCTTGACGCTGTCGAACACGTCGAACACGAGGCGTCCCTCGAGGAACACGCCGTCCTCGTCGTCCTCCACCCGCGGGACGCCCGAGCGCGCGAGCGGCGTCGCGTCCATGCCGTTCGCCTCCATGCGCCGCAGGATCATCGGGAGGTCGTAGTCCTGGAGATTGTACCCGACGAAGACGTCCGGATCGTACGCCCGCACGGCCTCCGCGAACTTCGCCAGGATCGAGCGGTCGTCCTTGCCGTCGCCGAGGACGACCTCGGCAGCCCCGTCGCCGCACGCCCATCCGATACCGATGAGCGGGTCCTTCGCGGTCGGGAACCCCTTCCCGCTCGTGAGCTGCTCGACGTCGAGGACCATCATGCGCAGCGCGTCGGTGTTCGCGAACTTCGGGAAGAACCCGGGCTCGTCGACGAGCACGCGCTCGATGAACGCGACGTGGTTGTCCGCCATCTGGAGCGGGGCCTCGCCACGCGAGACCTCGGAGACGCCTTGGACGGTCGGGAACGAGAGCTTCCACCACGACGCGGGTTCGAGCGTCGAGAGCGGACGCACGGTGAGCGCCTCCGCGCGGGCGGCGGGATGGTTCATCGGCTTCGCCGCGTAGCAGTACGGTCGGAACGGCGCCGCGACGCGCTCCCGCTTGCCGTTCGTCCAGATGTCGAGGAACTGCGTGTCGTTCGCGATGACGCGGTGGGCCGCGAGCGGGACGCGCACGCGCGGGCATCGGCCCGCCCGCTTATCTGCGCTCCGGCGGCGATGCAGCCCGCCTCAGGCGCAGCGCGAGGCCCTTCGGGACCGCCCCGCGGCGACTCCCGCGCGCGTGACCTCTGGCGGGCGCCACCACGTGTCCCGCTGCGAAGGATGCCACGGCGC
>DATDQL010000202.1:0-6742 GCA_035292305.1 Thermoplasmatota archaeon | reverse complement strand
CACGGCGGCGGCGACGGCGCGGGCGACGTCGCGCTCGTCCGAATACACGCGTGTGACCTCCGGGGGCCGACCCGTCTCGATCTCGGCGCGGCGCGCGTCGAAGTGCGCCGCCCTCGTCCATTGCGTCTCCACGAGCGCCTTCAGCGCCGACACGAGGGCCTCCTGGTCCGTGTACAGGGCGACGTCGCGCCCGGCGTAGAGACTGTCGTCGTCCGGGACGAAGTTGACGAGGAGGGCCCGCGAACCGTCGACGATGAGGATCTCCACGTTGCCGTCGGTCGCGTCGCCGTCGACCTCGCGTGCCCGAATGTCGACGAGGCCGGCAAGGTCCGCGAGCTTCGGGACCGAGGCCGCGTCGAGCGGAAGGAGGATGCGCGGCGTGACCCCGCGAGCCTTCATGCCGGAGTACATCTCCGCGAAGTGGGAGATCCGTCCGGCTGCGCCGCGCGAGAGCATGCCGAGGAGCTCGCGTTTCGCACCGTTCCCGAGCTCGAGCTTCTTCTCCAGGACGTTTCGGCGCCCGCGGACGACGCTGAAGTTGCCGCGGTCGCCGACCTCGACGGTCCCGATGACGCTGAAGAGGCGCGCGAGATCCTCGCGATCACGGACGATCTCATCCGCCGCCTTGCGGTGCACGCTTTGGAGCTTGTCGAGGTACTCGGAGAACGGCACGGGCGCGTACTTCTTCGGGAACTCGGGAAGGATGTCGACGAGCCCCTTCTCGTGCAGCTGCTCCAGGATGTGGTAGATCTTGCTCGATGGGACCTTCGTGAGCTTCGAGATGTCGCGCGCCTCGGTGACGCCGAGGTCGAGGAGCGCGAGGTACGCGCGCGCCGCGTACTCCGAGAGGCCGAACTCGCGGAGCCTCAGGATGCGGTCCTCGGTGATCGGCATGCCGTCGTCTCCTGTGCGTGATCGCCGTGGCAATCTCTGCACACGCTAATAACTCCATTCGACCGCACCCCGGAGGATGCGGGAGAGCGCCGTCACCGCTCCGCCTGGAAGACGAGGATGGTGTGGCCGACCCCGATGACGTCGCCTTGCCGGAGAGGGACGCGTCCGCCACGCGGAAGGCGCGAGAAGTTCAGGAACGTCCCGTTCGAACTGTAGACGTCGACGAGCACGGCGCCGGCCCGCTCGCTTTGGACCTCGGCGTGCCGCGCCGAGACGAAGGGGTCGTGCGTGAGGCGCAACTCCCGGTCCTCGTCGCGGCCGATGGTCCACCGTCGCTTGTCCTGCGAAAGCAAGAACCTCGTGCCCGCGGCAGGTCCCGTCGCGACGAGGAGCTGCGCGGGCTCGGTGACGCCCGACGCTCCGGTCGGCGCGACGGCGCGGCCCCCGTCCTCCGACGCGACGACGACGGTCTTCTCCGAGAACTTGACCGCGGGACCGCCCTCGGGCTCCAGCTTGCCGAGGTCGCCGAGGGCGACGCCGACCGCGAAGAGGCGGGATGGGTTCACGAGATACTCGATCACGGGCCCCGTCGGGCGGCGCCCGTGGAGCGCGCGGACGAACCCGCGCTCCTCGAGCTTTTCGATGTGCTTGAGAGCGGACTGGCGCGACATGTCGAGGAGCGCCGCCACCTCCTCGGCGTATCGTGGATGGGTGAGAAAATGAAGGAGCCGCAACCGCTGGAGGTTCGAGAGGGCGTCGAGGTCTTCCGCGATCTCGCTGAGTCGGGCGAGGTCCTCCTTCTCCTCCGGCCGCGGCGCCGTCTCGGACCCGGTCAGGCGCCCCACCCTCCGACGGGCGCTCTCACGCGGGAACCGCCTTCGCGATCTCCTCGGCGAACGCGCGCGCCGAGACGGGCCGGCCCTCGGGGCGCGGCGCGAGGCCACGCGAGAGCGCCGCCGCGAGCGCGGGGGGCACGTCGTCGCGCACGACGAGCGCGGCGTCGGGGAGCGGCGGGCCGCCGTAGAGGCACTCGTGAAGGATCGCCGCGCAGGAGTATACGTCCGCCCGGCGGTCGCCCGTGAAACCTCCCGCGCGGACCTCCGGAGCCATGTACGCCCACGTCCCGGCCTTGCTCGTCCCCGTCGCCTCGACCACGGTGCGAGACGACGAGACGGGCAGCGAGATGCCGAAGTCGGAGATGCACGCACGGCCGTCGGCCGCGAGCAGGATGTTGGACGGCTTGACGTCGCGGTGCACGATGCCCGCCGCGTGCACGGCCTCGATGCCGCGCAGGAGGTCGAGGACGACGCGCGCCGCCTCGCGCGGCGGGAGCGTGCCCTTCGCGCGCAGGAGGTCCGTCAGCGTCCCTCCGTCCATGTACTCCATGACGATGACGGGCAGCGCCCGGGTCGCGCCGCGCGCCTCGGACCGCGACGCGTCGCGCGCGCCCGCGGGCGCAGGCTCGGGCGAGACGTCGACGACAGCCTCGACCTGCACGACGTTCGGGTGCCGCACTCGCGCAGCGAGCCGCGCCTCGCGGAGCACCGCGTCGCGCATCGCGGGGTCGCGCTGCCAGCGCTCGACCGGCTCCTTGAGCACGACGAGCCGGTCCCGCACGCGGTCGCGCGCGAGCCACGTGCGCCCGCCGCCTCCTTCGCCGAGGAGCCGCAGCCGCTCGAACGCGCCCGTCGCATCGCCGCGCGGCACGAGCACGCTCGACCGAGCGTAGTGCATCAGGAGCCGATCCTCCGCGGGAGAGATGCGGAAGCGCTCCCGCAGCGCGGCGAGGAAGTCCGCGTCCTCCTCGAGGGTGCCGCGCGCGAGCGACGCCTCGAGCGCCGCGCGGTACGCCTCGACGCGCTGCCCGTAGAGCTCCGCCTCGACCTCCTCGGGCCCCGCGCGCGGGCCTCGCCTTACGAGCCGCTCGACGAGGCGCAGCCCCGGAAGGAACGAGAGACCCGCGACCGCGATCGCAGCGACGGCCGGGATGACGGGCCCGGAGGAGGCGAGCTGGACCGCGCCGTACGTCGCTGCGCCGCCCGCCGCGGCGGTGACCGCGCCGCCGGCGGATACGAGGCCGCGCTCGAGGCGCTGCGGGAGGTCCCAGATGCGCCAACGCGCGAGGCCGTACGCGATCACGGCGACGCCGGCGAGGCGCCAGAGGCCGACGCTGTAGAACGACACGCCAGCCCACGTCACCGCGGTGCCCTCGATGATCCCCCAGACGAACGGCACGAGGAGCGCGAGGGTCAGGAAGCGCTCATGCGTTGCGCCCGTCCGCGTCGAGTACCGCATCGTTGAGCTCGCCAGGAACGCTACGAATAGCGAGAGCGCCGCGAAGACGGCCATCATCGTCCCAGCACCGGGGTCGCCAAGAGCCGCGCCATAGAGCAGGAGGTAGTAACCGGCTGCGAACGCGACGTAGGCCGAGAGGCCGGCGAGCAGGACGCCACTGCGCTCCGCGATGCGCGGCGTCGGCGCCGCGCGGTAGGACCTCCAAAGGGTCGCGAGCGCGAGCCCGAACGCCCCGAAGTGAGGGGCGACGATCAAAGGGACGTAGAGGGGCCCCCACTGAGCGAACAGCTGGCCTTCGAAAGTCGACCATCCCTCGAAGATGAGACCTCGATCGACGCCGATGATTCCGGCAGTCGCGAGCGCCGCCGCCGCGTACGCACCTCGCACGAGCCGCGACACGGCCGGGCTCCACGCGGCTTGGGTCGCCGCGAATTCGATGAGGAAGTAGGACGACAACGCGAAGAACGTGACGAACCCGAGAAGGAGGAACGTTGCCGCGCCCAGGTCGTCGATCACCGTGCCGGCAAGGTTGCCGAGGACGACCTGGATCCCCCAGGCGATCGCGAAGAGCCCGAACGGGAACGCGCCTCGAGGGCGGCTACGGTCGCCTCGCAGAGAAACGATGCCGATCGTCGCGACCGCGACAGCGCTGCCAATTGCGAGCGCCGCGGAGGCGACGAGGAGGCGCGAAATCTCCATCTGCACACACCTGGGACCGAGTCCTACGGCCCAGATCCCGACACCGGCTCAAGACCTGAGGCGCCCTTTAATGATTGCCCAGAAGCAGAGGCCTACCTGCAGCGTCAAGTGCAGCCAGGGCTGCAGGGAGGCGGCTTGGGGTCAAGGTCGACCACGTCACTGGTCGTGGCGCCCGCAGAGGAGTTTGAGGCCCCTTGCGAGGAGTCCTCCGAGGCCGTCGCCTCCGATTCGGCGGCCACCCCACCCGAACCCGCGACCAAGAGGGACAAGATGAGCAGAATCAGCGTCCGGATGTGGACCATCGAAATCAATGCCCCAGCAACGCCCGCAACGACTTGTGTCGCTGGGACGTGAAGTACTTAACGCGCGTCTCGACCATCGCGCACATAATCGTTTGGGGGCCGACCGATCTCAACAGCCAGGCGCACACGGGGGCGGCTTGGGATCAAGCCCAAGCCCGATCGCGTACGGGACCTCGACGGGCGGCGCGCTGGCCGAAAGCGGGATCGACGTCGACCGCGCGACGGAAAGGTAGTACGTGCCGTCCTCGGCGAGCGCCACCGCGGTCATGCTCCTCGACGGGACGCTCGTGATCGTCGAACCGTCCGGCCCGATCAACGAGAGGCGGGCGGTCGAATCGACCGTGTCGAACAAGGACAGGGTCGCGACCTGCGACCTGTACCCCCGGAACGAGAACACGTCCTGCTGGTCTCCCGCCCGTAGCGTTCCGGCCACGCATCCCCCGTCGACCGGCGTGGCGGTCCCGAGGACGGATGACGCGTCGGACCCGGTCCCACCATCCCCGGTCATCGCGTGCGCAGCCGTGACGGCGCGGATGTCGAATGCGTACCCTCCGGGCCGTGTCGGGTTCCCGCCCGAGGGGTTCGGGACCGGGACGAAGCCGACCGACGTCGACGCGCCGGCGCGGGACGCGATCGCGAGCACCGAGGTGACCGTCGGATCTCCGGTCCGTGCCGCGACGCTCCGGACACTGCCGTCCCCATCATCCACGGTGAGGGTGACGTCCGAGAAGGCATCTCCGGAGACCGTCGCCGACACGCAGATCGGAGTCTCCGATGCGGAGGGCGGATGGAGCGCGTACCAGTCAGCGTCCTTCGGTGAGTTCTGGGCGCCCTGATAGGAGCCGTACTCCGGAAGCTCCAAGGCAGTCGTCGGGGTGTCCCCCGCGTCGCCGCCGGAGCCGGCGTCGTTCGCGTTCGGCAGCCCCGTCGAGGTCGACGCGTCCAGCGCGCCGTAGGGGACGGCCGAGGCCGCGAGCGCGGCGGCCCAGACGAGCACCTGGAAGGACACGGTCCACCTCCGAGCCACCCGAAGCCTCGCGGGGTCATCAAGGAGGCTACGGTGCAACCAACGGGTTCCTTGATATCAGGAGGGACTTCGCGCGCGGAGGCCGATCCAGAAGGGCCAGGCGCTCGGCGGACGAAAATGACCGTACGTCGGGGGGCGCCGGCGAGACCCATCCGGCGAACGCCTCCGGGTGCCGGTCGCTGGTGCGCCGCTGCCGTATCAACAGCTCGGCCGGCAGGGGTGGGGATCGCACAGCGCGCCGAGGAATCCAGTCGTGTCGTGGCCGAACAACGCAATCGCTTCGAATGGAGAACTCCCTCCCCCCGCCCCCTTCAACCGTCGGGTTCCGCATGACCCGGTCAACAGCCCGGACTGCACGGCGGCGGCTTCGGATCGAGCGCGAGCCCCAGCGCGTACCCCGTCGTGCTCGCGCTCGAGGTCGTGACGGACACGTACCACACCCCGGGGCTGGTGAGCTCGGTCACGCTCGGCGCCGCGTCCGCGTCCACGCTCGCCATCGGCACCTTGTCCGGCGAGATGAGGGTGGCCCGTGTCGTGCCGCCCGCGAGGTCGCGCAGCGAGAGCGTCACGACGTCGCCGGGTTTGCCCGCGAAGGCGAACACGTCCGCCGTGTCGCCTTCCTCGCCGCGGAGGATGCCCGCGACGCACCCCGCGGAGACGAGGTTCGCGTTGTCCGGCGTGTTCGGCGCGTCCCCGCCGCTCGCGCCGGTGTCGGAGACGATGTCCTGCGCGAAGAGCGCGGCGAGCGAGAAATCGTACGGCCGCGGCGGAGCCTGCGCGGTGGGCGGGGACGGCTCGACGCCGACGAGGGCCTCGGTCGCCGCGGGGAAGGCGAGACCGGCCTTGGCGGTCTTGCCTGGGGTCCCGTGGACGAGGACCTCCCGCGTGTAGGGGCCCGTGGTCGCGACGAGCGACAGGTCCGCGAACGTCTTCGCGTTCACGGTCGCCGAGAGGCAGATGGGAACATCGAACACGCTCGACGGCCGTTTCCCGTACCAGTCGACGTCCTCCGGCTGCTCGAGCCGGCCCGGGTACTTGCCGAACGAGGCGATCTCGTGGGCCACGGCGCGGGCGTTGCCGGCGTCGTGACCGCTGCCGGCGTCGTTCGCGGGGATCGCGGTCAGGAACGCGTCGTCCGCGGGACCGCCGAGAACGGAGGAGGGGCCGAACCCCACGATGAGGACCGTCGCCAGGGCGACGGCGCGCGCTACGCGAGGGACCATCGGTCGAGCCTCCGAGCGAGCCAGGACCGGGGGCCGTCATAAGCGTTGTCGCTGGTCCGTGAATGCTTCCGCTGACGCGCTACGGTCCCAAGCGATATCGCGACACGAAGGCGGACGGTCGCGCGATCCTCCCCTCTCCGCGCGGGCGCCCCCGGCCGTGCTCTGCGGCGAACGAACAACGTTCCCCGGCGGCCGCTGCCGCCCGCACCGTCCCCGCTCGTCCCTCGCGGAGACCAGGAGCCCCGGCGGCCGCTGCCGCCCGCACCGTCCCCGCTCGTCCCTCGCGGAGACCAGGAGCCCCG
>DATDQL010000201.1:0-4092 GCA_035292305.1 Thermoplasmatota archaeon | reverse complement strand
CGCGGACCTGCGCGACGAGCCCCCGGTCGCGACGCACGCCGAGCCCGGCGTCCTCTTCGCGCACGGGCACGAGGCCGTGCAGCGGCCGGCGGGCGCGTGGCTCGTCGTCGGTCACGAACACCCGGCGGCGCGCCTCGTTCCGCCCACGGGACCGGCGTTCCGCCTGCCGTGTTTCCTCGTCGACCCACGCCGGCGCGTCGTCGTGCTCCCGGCGCTGTCTCCGTGGGCGGCGGGCGTCGTGCCGTCCGCGCGGTTCCACGGCGCTGCGCTCGCGTCGGCCGACCCGCGCGCGTGCCGCGTCCTGGTCATGGGGGAAGACGACCTCTGGGATTTCGGTGCCCTATGGCAAGGGCGGCGGTAGTTTCGGCGATAGGTGGATAGGGCGCCGCAAGTGGCGCGAATCAGGCGTAATACGCCCTATCGCCGTCGCCCATACGTAATACGCCGGGCCGTGGCCGTGACCACGATCGCGAGGAGCGCGACGAGGAGCGAAGCGGCGCCCGCGTCCCTCTCGTCCTCGATCCGGGGAGGATCGACGGGAGCGACCGCAGCGTTCGCGACGCGGAACGGGATCCGCTCTGGGGCGCTCTCGATGCCGTCGACCCCCACGGCCTTCACCGTCAGGTTATGAGAGCCGTCGACGAGGCGCGTGGTGTCGAACGCCCACTTCCACCGCGACGTCCCGAACGCCTCCTGCCACGCGCCGTCGTCGACCTGGAGCAGGATGCGTTCGGCCTCGTGGTCCATGGCAACGAGACCGCTGAGCTGCAGGAGCCCGCGGACCGCGCCCTTGAGGGGGGCGGGATCGATCCACACGGTCGGCGGGTCGTTGTTGACGACGATCGTGACGCGCTCCTCCCGGTAAAGGGCGTCGCCGTGGTACGCGCGGATGCGGAGCACGTGCGCGCCCGCGGACAGGTTGCGCGTGTCGAGCAGGTGGCTCCACGCGAGCGTGCCCACGACGTCCTCGAACGCCGCGTCGCCGGCCGCGAGCGCGACGCGCGACACGCCTTCGGGATGGTACGAGGTGCCCTGGAGCTGGACCCGGCCCGACACGAGCTGGCCCGGGGCGGGGGCGAGGATCTGCAGCGCGATCACGCTCGTCTCCTGCGGGTCGTTGCGGACCGAGAACCGGCGCACGTCCTCGTCGCTGTAGAGCCCTCCATCGAACGCGCGCGCCACGAGTTCGAACGCGCCGTTGCCGAGGTTGCGCGTGTCGAGGTCCGCGGACCACGACACGGCTCCGCGCGCGGGGAACCACCCGGTCGGCGGATGCACGGCGTATCCGCTCTGGCGCACCTGCCATTCGACGCGTGCGACGCGGATGTCGTCGTTCGACGTGCCGGCGACGAGGACCGCCCCCGTGAGCGTGGCGTCCCGGGCGGGGTCGAGGATCGAGACCGAGGGCGCGAGGAACGCCGGAGGCGGCGCCTCGACAAGCACCTCCATCCCCTTCGTCTCGCGCGCGCCGTCGTCGTCGATGGCGGTGAACTTCGCGATGTAGCGCCCGGGGGTCGCGTACGTCCACACGAGCTTCGGGTCCGTGCCGCGGTACTCCTCGAAGCCGTCGCCCTGCGTGTCCCAGAGGTAGAGCTCGATGCGCCCGTCGCGGTCCGTCCCGACCCCTTCGAGGACGACCGGCCGGCCCGCGACGGCGCGGATGCCGCCGGGCAGGGTGACGTCGGGGATCGCGTTCACCACGTTCACGACGCGCGTGAACGCCGCGGTCGCCCCAGCGTCGTCGAGCACGCGCAACGTCACGTTGTACGCACGCTTCTCGGAGAACGTGTGCGCGACGAGCGCGCCCTCGGCCGAGTTGCCGTCCCCGAAATCCCACCACCACTCGACGAGGCTCCCGTCGAAGTCCTGCGAAAGGCTGCGGAAGCGCACGGCGTCGGCGATCGACGGGGCGTCCGGGACCCAGAAGAAGTCGGCCGCGGGATCGCCGTTCCCGACCGAGAGCGTACGCGAGACACCGACGGTCGCTCCCCAGTCGTCCGTGACGTTCAGACGGACCACGTAGCTTCCCGCGCGCGCGTACTGGTGCGTCGGCGCGCGGCTCGACGACACGTTGCCGTCCCCGAAGTCCCACCGCCACAGCACGATGTCGCCGTCCTTCTTCGTCGAGGCGTCGAGGAACCGGACGGCGTCGCGCGTCGTGGGCCACTCCGGCTCCGTCGTGAAGTTCGCCGTGGCCGGGAGGTTGCCGATGTCGAGGTAGAGCACGTCCGACGCGACGGCGCCTTCGGGGTCGGTCGCGCTCACGGCCACCGCGTACTGTCCGCGGCGCTTGTACGCGTGCAGCGGCGCGGAGATGTTGCTGGCGCTCCCGTCGCCGAACTCCCACCGCACGAGGACGGGATCGAGGTCCGCGTCGGTGGTCTTGGCCTGGAACTGCACGGGGTACAGCGTGGTCGCGTTGCGGTCGCTCGCGGAGGCCTCGAGCGTGGGCGGGCTGTTGAGGACGATGACGGGGAGCCGCGTCGCGCCGACGGCGCCGAGGTCGTCCCTCGCGAGCGCGGTCGCGACGTAGTACCCGCGCCGGAGGTAGGCGTGCTCCGCGACGGGCGCCGGGAGCCACGGCGTGGCGAGCCCGTCGCCGAACTCGAACTTCCAGGCCATGACGCTCCCGTCCGCGTCCGTCGAGCGGGACGCGTTGAACGTCGCCACCGTGCCGGCGCGGAGGTCGCCGGTCTCGAGCGCCACCTCCGCGGTGGGCGCGCGGTTCAACACCTGGACGACCGAGCGCGCGTAGCCGGTGTGACCGTCGCGGTCCGCGATCCGCACCGACACCTCGTGGATGCCCGGCACGGGGACGCTCGCGGTGACGTCGAGCCCCTCGATGGGCGCGCCGTCCTCGATGCGCCACGTCGCCTCGCGCACGTCCTCCATCGTGACGATCTGGAGGCGGAAGGCGTCGCCCGTGTAGACGACGGTCGGGGTCAGGCGCATCGAGAACGCGCGCGCCGACCCGACGGCCACGTCGACCGTCTCGGGGACGCCGACCTCGGGAGCGAGCCCCGGCCGCTCGGGGAGCGCCGCGGCGCGGACGGTGAACCGATGCGGGCCCTCGAAGGACTGCCGCGACGGCCAGTCCCATTCCCATTCTGCGCCGCCGCCCTCGAGATGCCGGAGCGTCGCGCCCGGAGTCTCGGCGAGCTCGATCTCCGCGCCGTCGTCGACGGCGACGAGGACGTCGTGGACGAGGCCCGGCCCGTGCGCGACGCCGCGCAACCGGACGCACGCGCACCCCGGCGAGCCGGAGTCGGTGAAGCCTGCGCGGGGTGTCGGGGCCACGATGTCGACGGCGGGCGGGGTCGTGATGTTCCCGATCGCGAGCCTCGCGGACGCCGCGATCGACGTTTCGCCGCGGTCGTCGCTCGCTCGCGCCTCGACGCGCCGGATGCCAGGCTCGGCGAAGAGGTCCGCTCTCCACGTCCCGGCGGGGGAGAGGGTCGCCGGCGTCCACGCGCCGTCGTCGACGCGGACGTGGACGGCCTCGACCTTTCCGTCCGCGTCGGTCGCGGTGCCCGCGACGGTCACACGCTCACCGGGCCCGATGGAGTCGCCGTCGCGCGGCGTTTCCATGGTCACCGTCGGGGGCGCGTTGCCGTACGCCGTCTTCACGCGCGCGGGAACGGGCAACGAGTAGGCGCCGCCGTCGAACGCGCGGACCTCCACGAGGTGCTCGCCGGGCGGGAGAGCCGAGAGGTCGATCGCGTGCTGGAACCCGGCCGCGAATGGCGAGGACCTCGTGGCGACATCGACGCTCGCCCATCCGCCGCGGTCGATGCGCAGTTGCACGTCGTCGATGGAGGAGTCGTTGTCAAGAGCGACGCCGGCGACGGCGAGGATCCCGCTCGCGCCGACGCCGTCCTGCGGCCGGACCAGCGTGACGACGGGAGGCGCCGTCACCGCGCGGGCGGGCGCGACCGGGACGGGCGCTCCCGAGGGGCCGCCGTCCGCCGCGTCCGCGTCGGGCGTCTCTGGCGCGGCGAGCGCTCCCGGGATCGCGACGAGGAACGCAGCGAGGACGGCGCGTCTCAAGGCGTGCACCCCCGGACCGCGAAGACGGGGCAGCGCCAGGCGCCG
>DATDQL010000200.1:0-8824 GCA_035292305.1 Thermoplasmatota archaeon | reverse complement strand
CTCCGCCATGAGCGGCCCCATGAGGCCGCTCGCCGCCGCGGCGCCGCGGGCGCGGACGTACTCGGCGCGGGAGGCGAGGAGACGGTCGACGGCCTCCTCGACGGCGGCGACGTCGACGACCGCGAGACCGAGCCGACGCGTGGCCTCGGTCGCGTCCACGGTGTGGCGGAGCATCTCGGCGAGCACCTGCGGGAAGGCCTCCTTCGCGAACGCGCCGCCCGCTTGGGCGGCGAGCGCCCCCGGGACGGCCGCCGCGAGCCGGTCGGCGTCCGTCGGGACGCCGAGCTTGTCGAGCTCCGGGACGACAGCGACGAGGACGCGCGCTGCGTCGCGCGCGTTCCCGCTCGTCTTCGCGATCCGCTCGAAGAGCGCGGGGTCGGAGCGTACGAGCTGGCCGAGCATCTCCTCGCCGACCTCGGGATGCTCGCGCTTCCAGCGTGCGAGGCGCGCCTCGGGAAGCTCGGGAAGCGCGGCGCGGATCCGCGCGAGCGTCGCGCCCGTCACGCGGAACGGGGGCACGTCCGTCTCCGGATACATGCGCGCGCGGCCGGGAAGCGGGCGCAGGTACGCCGTGGTTCCGTCCGGTAGCGCGTCCCGCGTCTCTTCCGGGACGCCGTCGAAACATTGCGTCGCGCGCGCGACGACCGCGGCAAGCGCGGCTTCGGCGACCTTCCGCGGCGCGGCGGAGAGGACGTAGGCGTCGCGCGCGGGTTCGAACGCTGCGTGCTCGCGCAGGAACGCCTTGAGGAACGCGACCTCCTTCTCGTTCACCCCGTACGCGGGGAGCTCGTCGCTGTGGAAGATGCCCTTCACGGCGGCGCGGACCTTCGCGTGCTCCGCGAGGTCGCGGCCGAGGCGAGGTCCCTCTTTCGAATCGCCCTTCAGGAGGCCCGCGAAGCCGGGGAGCACGACGGCGAGGACCGCGCCGCCCGAGTCGAGGGCGAAACGCACGGGCTTGGACTCCGACGCGCGGAACACGTCGCTCGCGTCGAGCACGCGGCCGTCCAGCGGGCTCGCGCCGCGGCGGCCAAGCTCATCGCGGATGCGCATCAGGAGGCGATGGCGCTCCACCTCCCACTGCGTGACCTTCGGGATGAGCCAGAGGTCTTGCACGCCCTTGACCTCGACGCGCGACCCGCCGCCGACGCTGATGTTGAGGTCCTGACGGATCGTGCCGATCCCTCGCTTGACCTTCCCGGTCGCGCGGAGAGCGGTGCCGAGCGCGAGCGCGGCCTCGCGCGCGTGCTCGCCGTCGACGATGTCGGGCGCCGTCGCGATCTCGACGAGGGGGATGCCGAGGCGGTCCAGTCGGTACGTCACGAGCCGTTCCTTCCCTTCCTCCGATGTCGCCTCCACCTTCCGGGCCGCGTCCTCCTCCAGGCACAGCGTCTGAAGGCCGACGTCGCCCTTCGACGTCTTGACGCGGCCGCCGAGGGCGAGCATCGAGGTGCGCTGGAAGCCGCTCGTGTTCGACCCGTCGATGACGATCTTGCGCATCACGTGCACCTCGTCGACGGGCTCGGCGTCGAGGAGGAGCGCGACCTCGAGCGCGGCGTGGAGGGCTTCCGGGCTCAACGCGTGCGGCGGCTCCTCGTCCATCTCCACGAGACACGAGGAACCGCGGTCCCCGACGTACCTGAAGCGCAGCCGCTTCTCGGCCTCGTGCACGGCAGCGCGGTCGACCTCGCCGAGCTCGCTCTGCGTCGGTCGCAGGACGCGCTCGAAGACGACCGTGCCCTTCGCGGGCTCGTCCGTCTCGTCGAGGCGGCTCGGGCAACGGCAGAAGAGCTTCGGGGTGTCGAGCTGCTGGTGGATCTCGAGGCCGATCATGACGTCGCGCGACATCTGCGGCCCCGCGAACGCGCGACGGCCTTATAGTGGTGCGGGGGGAGGGCGCTGCTTGGATGCGGGTCGGTTAAGCAGTCCCACGGCGCATCCTCGTACGTGAAGGCCCGGTCGCAACACGAGTCGGCCGCCGCGCTCATGGAGCAGGTGAAGGCGCTCTACGACGCGCTCGATGCGATCGAGATGCCGGCGAGCGTGAGCGACAACGGGATCATCGTCGCCGTGAACAAAGCCTTCCGGGACGGTCTCCGGTGGACGGGGGAGGAGATCGTGGGCAAGGACGGCATCGCGCTCCTCCCGAAGGAAGAGCAAGCGGCCGTCGTGGACGCCGTCTCGCGCGGCGTCACGGACTTCCGGGTCGTCGCTCGCCTCGGGGACGGGACGCTCCTGCCTCTTCGGGTCGTCTCGCGGACGCTCCTCATCGAGGACCACGTCATCCGAGCGACGACGCTCCTGCCCGTCGGGTCGCCGTCCAAGTCCGACGAACCGTTCGATTCGCCGGCGTGACGACGCCGGGGTTGAATAGCCGTCGCACCATCCGCCCGAGCGACATGCCCGCGGTCGCGCTCGGCCAGCACCTGCTCGTCCACGAGCCGTCCATCCGGCGCGTCGTCGATGCCGCCGGCCTCGCCCGCGGCGAGACCGTGCTCGACGTCGGCGCCGGCGAGGGGGCGCTCGCGAAGGAGGCGCTCCGGCGCGTCGGATCGACCGGGAAGGTCCTCGCGGTCGAGATCCACGCCGGCTACGTCCGGCAGCTGCGCTCGGAAGCGCGGGAAGGCCTGTTCGTCACCCACGGCGACGCGCTCGTCGTGCCGCTCGCACGCGCGGACGCCGTCGTCGCGAACCCGCCGTTCCGCCTCGCGGCGCCCATCCTGAAGCGGCTCCTCGATGCCGGCTTTGGCCGCGCGGTGCTGGTCCTCCCGCGCGAGCTCGTCGAGCGCCTGACGGCCGCGGTCGGGAGCGAGCGCTACGGGCGGCTCACGGTCGAGACGGCGCTGCGGGCCGGCACGGAGCGTCTCTTCGGCCTACCGCGCTGGGCGTTCGAGCCGCAGCCAGGGGTCTTCGTGGATGTCGCGCGCATCGTCCCGCGCGAGGGCGCTCCGGCCGCGGCCGCCGCAGCCCTCGCGAAGGTGCTCGATGCGGGATGGGAGAACCGGCGTCGGACGATGCGGCACGCGCTCGGCGGGCTCGGGCCGACCCTGCGCGTCTCCTCCGGCAAGGTCACGGAAGCCTTGCGCGCGCTCGACGTCGAGTCCGCACGGCCGCAGGACGTGGCGCCGGAAACGTGGCTCGAGATCGCGCGTCGCCTGAGCATGGCGTGATCGCCGCCGTCGAGGCGCCCTCACGCGGCGTACTCGGGCTCGGGATAGGTGTCGACCGGCGTGCGTTCGCCCATCTCGCCGACGAGGTCCTCCGCCATGAGGCGTCGCACCTCGGCCGGGTCGGTCGTGTGCCCGAGGATCCACATGAGCTTCACGTACGCCGTCTCCGGCACCATGTCCTCGCCACTCATGACGCCAGCTTCGAGCAGGTCGCGCCCCGTGCTGTAGACGTTCAGATTGACGCGTCCGTGCAGGCATTGGCTCGTCATGACGACGAAGGCCGGCCCGGCAGGCCCGTCATCGTACCGCGCCCGCGGCGAGCCGTCCGCCTCCTTCCCCGAGCAGATCGCGCGGACGATGTCGAGGTTGCGGCGCGCGACATGGCCAAGACCGGTGCCGACAAGGACCACGCCCTTGAGGACGACCTTCGCGAGGTGGTCCGGCCAGAGCCCGGGGTAGCTCTGGATCATCGACACCTCCTCGTCGATCGCGTCGTCGAGTCGCGCCGGTCCCTTCGAGCGCGCGCGGTGGCCCGAGAGCACGATGTCGTCGCCGCGGACGTGGCCGAGCGGCGACGAGTTGACGCTCTGGAACGCGTCGCGCCGGGACGTGTGCATCTTCCGGACGCGGGTCCCGCGGTGGACCGCGCAGCGATCGTCCGCGGTCGACGCGTGCATGACGACGACGACCTCGCCCAGGTCCGCGCGGGCCGCGAGCGTGACGGCTGCACGCAGGTTCATCGCCGCGTCGCTCGACGGGCGGTCGCTCGAGCGCTGCGCGCCGACCACGACGACGGGGCCGGGAAGGTCGCGGAGGAAGAAGGCGAGCGCTGCGCTCGTGTACTGAAGCGTGTCCGTGCCGTGCGTCACCACGACGCCCCGCGCGCCGTGATCGAATTCGACCTTGATCTGCCGCGCGAGCTCGCGCCAGTGCTCCGGCTGCAGATCCTCGGAGAACATGCGGAACACGATGCGCGTGCGCAGGTTCGCGGTCTCGAACAGCTCGGGGACGGCGTGCGCGAGGTCTTCCGGGGTCGTCGCGGGATGGACGGCGCCCGTGCGGTAGTCCACGTACGACGCGATGGTGCCTCCGGTCGCGAGGATGCCTACGACCGGCTTGGACGGGTCCACCGGAAGCGCGCGCGCGGGCCGCGGCGTCGCCGCTCGACGCTCGACGAGACGCACGCGCGCGGATCCGTCGACGCCGACGCCCACGTTGTAGCCGGACGGGAGCTTGATCGTCAGCACGTCGCCCGCGCTGAACGCGTGGTGCTCCATGAGAAGACCGCGCGTCGCGCGCCCGTCCGACGTCGTCACCTCCACGACGTCGCCCACGTCCGCGCCCGCGTCGCCGAGGAGCCGTTGCGGGAGGCCACCGTACCCCATCGGCGCCGCGAGCGCGCCGGAGGTTCAAGAGCGTTTCCCGCCGCGCGCCGTTCGTCCGTACTCGTGTCTCTGCCGACGGCGCAACCTCGCGGTTGCGCCGACCGACCACGGTCGGCTCAGGCGCGCGTATCCTCCCGCCGCGCTCGGCATACGCTCGTCCGAGCAACATCCATCCGCTCGCGCGTCGTTGCAGGATCGGATGATGGAGGAGGAAGTCCGCGAGACCGCGCTACTCTGCGCGGAATGCGGCTGGATCCTCGCGGGCCTCACGCCGCCGCAAGCGGCGGAGGTCCCGCGATGCCTGGCGTGCGGCGCGGCGCCGCTGCTGCACGAGCCCGTGCGCAAGGGCGTGCGCATCGTGCGCTGGCCGACGAACACGCCGGGATGGGCGGTGTACTCGCGCGCCGCGCTCGACCGGCGGCTCGTTATGAGCGAGAGCCGGAATTGACGCGTCCAGATCCGAGGGCGGGTGCTAGGACGGCCGGCAGTCCGCCGGGTGTCGACCACCCTAGCACCAGCCATCGCTTCCGCAGGGCCCGGTGCGACCGCTGGCGCCGCTCCGCGCCCCCCGTTATCAACCCGCCTCCTCCGCGGCCGCGCTTCGAGAGGCAACCGTTTTCGCTTCGCGCAGCCCCAGGGGGACCGTGAAGGGCGAGATCGTCTGGACTTACGTCTACGACACGGGGGGCGAGCTCGACCTTCGCCGCGTCGGCGAGATCGTCCAGCGCACGCCCGCGTTCGAACGGATCGAGGCCCGGCTGCACGCGCCGCGCAACGTCTCCCTTCCGCGGCCGCTCGCGCTCCGGTTCCCTGCTTCGATCCGTGACACGGACCACGGAAGACGGTCCTTCGAAGCCTCGGCGCGCATCTACTCCATCGGCGCGGTCGCCGTCACGATCCGCACCGCCTTCGAAGCGAAGGACTTCGGGGAGCTGCGTTCGCTCGGGACCCTCCAGCTCGTCGGCATGGCCGGCGGCGAGCCCGTCGAGGCGTTCGCGCGGAGCCTGTACGACGAGGTCCACCGCGGTCTCGAAGGCGCCATCGTGGAGCCATATGGCGTCGCGATGGCGGCGGAGACGTACCAGGTCTTCTGCGTCACGGAACCGGATGTGTCCGCCGGGAGCCTCCTCCAGAAGGAGCGCCGCGCGATGGCGGCTCTCCTCGCGAACGAGCCCGACCCGGCCCGCCTCGGCCCGGAGGAAGTCGAGGACAACCTCCGGTATTGGTACCGGTACTACGAGGACGACCTCGTCATCGCGGACTGGGACTACGCGCTCGTCGTCGAACCGACGGGCCGCTACGAGGACACGCTCTTCGTCATGGAGCTCGCGAACCTCCAGCTCCTCGAGCTGCGCACGTACGACGCGTACCTCGACGGCGTCCTCGACCGCGCGTACGAGGACCTCGACCGTTTCCACAAACCCGGGGGCATCTTCCGCAGCGCGCGCGACCTCCAGGAGGACCTCTCCGAGGCGCGCATCGACCTCATCCGCGTGAGCGACGACATCGACAACATCGGGAAGATCTTCGGCGACTGGTACCTCGCGAAGCTCTACCTCGGGCTCACGCAGCGCTTCCATCTCGCGGACTGGCAGCGTGCGCTCGATTCGAAGCTGCAGGCGCTGAACGGCGTGTATACGATCGCGAGCCACGAGGTCGAGCACCGGCGCGGCGTCCTGTTGGAGAGCATGATCGTGCTGCTGTTCGTGCTGGATCTGGTGCTGCTCGCGGTGACGGCGTTCTAGGTTGGCCGTTTGCGGCGCGGCCGGGCGATCTGAACCACCAAGACACCAAGGCACCAAGGATCCGCGGGCTTTGGCCGGATGACGCGCGGCCAGGGCCCGGTCGGTCGGGGGCGCGAGGGCGGCTCTCGCGAAACACGTAACGAACGATCGTAACGAGCGCTGCAATGTGCCGAGGCCTGCCGCATCTGGTCCGATTCCCAACATCTTGGTGTCTTGGTGGTTCCACGTTGCCTAGCCCGTGCCCGAGCACGACCTACCGAACGTCACCGCCCGCCACCGCATGCCCCCCCGCCTTGCACCGCACGTCCCCGCCTCGTCGCTCGAAGCCCACACCCCCGCACACGGGGCACGTCGCCTCCACGAGGATGCGTTCCACCCACGCCTCGGCCCATACGCGGTCGTCCGGCGTCTCGCCGCGGATCGCGCGCAGCCGTTCGAGGTAGCGCTGGAGACGCGGCGTCGTGGCGAGGGGCGCGAGGGCGTCGGCCGACGGGAGCTTCCCCGTCGCGACGGCGCGGGTCAGGCTCTGGTCGCGGACCCGGCGGGCGAGGAACGCGCCGGCGACGATGCCGATCGCCATGCCCGCGAAGTGGCCGTACCATGCGACGCCCGCGACGCCGCCGAGGGCGTACGCGACATTGAGCGCGACGAAGATGAGCGCCGCGATCCACGCCGGGAACCAGAAGATGAAGAAGAGCGGGACGGGGACGCGCGCGTTCGGCGCGACGACCGCGAGACAGCCGAGCACGCCGAAGATGGCGCCGCTCGCGCCCACGGCGAGCACGTCCTGCGCAGGATAGAGCAGCATGTGGCTCACGATGGCGAGCGCGCCTCCGCCGAGGTAGAGGGCGGTCCAGGCCTTGCCCCCGATGCGGTCTTCGAGCACCGGGCCGGCCGTCGCGAGGAGGAACATGTTCCCCGCGAAGTGGAAAAGGTCCGCGTGGACGAACAGGTACGAACCGATGCGCCACCAGTCCCCGCCGAGGAACCGCGGCGTCGTGAACGCGAGGTCGCTCACGTACCAGTTCCCGAAGAAGAACGCGTCCACGACCTGCAGGAAGAAGGCTGCAAGGGTCAGCACGGCGAACCCGAGGGCCTTTGGCGTGCGCCGCGACAGGACGACGTACACGGCCCCCGCGACGACGGCGACGAGGGCGGCGGCCGAGAACGGGTGCGGCGGCAGGAGCACGGCACGGCGAGCCCCGGCCTCCTGCATGAAGCGTGCGGGAGCCTCCGGCGCCCGGACGTCGCCCCATCGGCTCGTTTCGGCCCCCGGTCGTCGCCCGCCAGGTCGACGCGGAGGAACGGAGGACCGAAGGAACGGAGTTTCCCTCCCTGATCCTCTGTGGGCTCCTCGCAGGTCGTGACGGGGCGGTCGGGTCGACTTCCACGCCCGGCATGTGGAGGGACCCGCACACGGCGGCCCGGGGGAACAAGGGCCCCATGACGCCGGGGCCGGCGCGACGATGGCCCGATTCCCCCGGACGGTCCTCCCAAGGCGGATAAATACGCCGCCCGACCAACCTCGCATCATGCGCAAGCCCGCGACGAAGCCGCGATCCCTCCGATTCGGAGACGTCCTCAAGGTCGAGCGGCGGTACGTCGTCGACGGCATCGTCACATGCGTCTCGGACAAAGGGAAGTACGGCGGCGTCGAGGTCATCGGGTCGATCGAGCACATCGTCGTCGACACGAAGGAGGGCCGCCGCATGATCCCGCTCGCGAGCGTCTCCGAGATCCACCTCGTGACCGCGACGAAGGGCGAGCCGCCGGCGCCGCCCATGGACCCCGCCTACCTCTGAGTCGCGGACGGTTTCGGGCGACGGGACCGGGTGCCGGGACGGGGCTGCGGGACCGGGTCCCGGGACCGTTTACCGGGAGCGGGACCGTCTGCCGCATCCTTGATCGGATCCCGATCGCCCGTTCCCCTTCCTGGTCCCGGTCAACGATCCCGGTCCCGTTCCCGGTCCCGGTCCCCTTCCCCGTCCCGGTCAACGGTCCCGGCGTCCTGGCCCGCCGTCCCGCGTCGACCGCGGAGTCGTCACGGATTCCTTCGCTTCAGCTCGGCGACGACGCCGTCCGCGCGCGCGACGTCCACGATCGCGAGGAGGACCCGCGCGCCCGCGGATACGGTCTCCAGGCGCACGGCCATGTGCCGCTCGCGCGTCCGCTCGACGGCGTCGAACCCGCGCAGCGCGCGGATCTTCCGGTCCCAGGCGAGCGCGAACGCGCGCGGCGTGTCGCCGGGAGGCGGCCTCTTCGCCATGCGGCGGACGCGGCGCCCGTACCGGAAGAGGGCGAACGGCCCCACGCTCGCGGCGAAGATGTCCGCGTACTGCGACTCGTCGAGGTCGATCGCCACAGGCTCGACCCCGGCCTCCCGGGCGAGCTGGAGGGCCGCGAGCAGGTCCGGGGGCGGAAGGCCGATCTCCCCGAAGCGGGACAGCCCGATCGCGTAGGACTCGTACGGGTCGATGGTCTCGGACGGCTCGTCTTCTTCCGGCACCTGCCCCGCGGCGTGCGCCTC
>DATDQL010000199.1:0-2785 GCA_035292305.1 Thermoplasmatota archaeon | reverse complement strand
CCCGCCCACCCGGTTCCGCCCATCGGCGCCTGCCCAGCGAGCCTCGACGGTCGCGGGCCGCGCAAGCCGATGGCTTATGATTCCGTGTCCCCTCCGGACTGGCGGCATGCGCGCCGGCGCGGCGTTCGCGGTCCTCGTCGCCGTCCTCAGCCTCGCGGAGGTCGTCGCCCAGGGGCCGGCCGCAGGCTGGAGCGACCCCGCGAACACGGGCGAGGTCCCCTTCGCGGGGCCCGCGCACGACGACGTCTCCTGGATCGTACACCTCCCCGCGCGCCGCGCGGGATCCGCCGACCCGATCATCCTCGGGGACGCGGTCTACGTGCTCTCCACGGATGCCCCGTTCGGGGATGCGCGGGGGGACCCCGCGATCTGGCGCATCGGGCTCGAGGACGCGTCCGTGTCCCGCCTGACCGACGTGGCCTCGTGGTCCCATTCGTGGGCGACGGACGGCACGGGCTTCTACGTCGCGGCCGACGACGGCGTCCACGCCCATCGCGTCTCGGATGGGGAAGAGCTCTGGTGGGCCACGACGCCCCCGGTCGTCGCCGAGCAGTTCGCCGGTATCTGCGCGTTCGGGAAGGTCGTCGACGGCAACGTGTACTTCTTCTGCGCGGCCCTCGGCGCGCCGGCCGACGCGGCTGGGCCAGCCATCGCCGCGTTCTATGGCGCTGTCTTCGGCGAGCGCGGCGAGGACATCGCGGCGGGCGCCCGGAACGCGACGCAGATCGCCGAGTTCGTGCAGGCCATCGATGCGGAGAACGGGGCCTCGCGCTGGACGTGGATCAAGCGGGACGAAGCCGGCGCCGGGCGCGCGCAGCCCGGCGTGGTGAGCGGCGGGGTGCCGACGGGGATGGCGATCCTCGACGGCCAGTTGTTCGCGGCGAGCCTCGACCTCGGCGGTTCCGCCTGCACCCTGCGCGCGCACGCGCTGGCCGACGGCGCGCGGGCGTGGGAGGTCCGTTCCGACCCGCCGACCCCGGATCGGACGGGCCTCGAGGACGCATCCGCGTGCGGCCTGCCGAGCGAGCCCACGGCGAGTGCGGGCGCCGTGTTCGTCAAGTTCCGGCGCCTGCACGCCGTCAACGCTGCCCGTGGAACCATCACGGCCTCGTCGAGCGTCGGCGCGCGCGACCTGACGACAAGCGCGACCGGGAGCGGCATGGCGCTCGGGCCCGACGCTCTTTTCGTCGCTTCCTCCCAGGTCCTCTACCGGTTCGATCGCGACCCCGAATCGCTCGCGGAGGAGGAGAACCTCCTCGTCGCCGCGAGCCCGAACGAGGCGTTCCGGGGCAGTCATCTTCTCCTCGACATGGGCGGGACGCTGTACCTCCAGACGCGCGGAGCCCGCGACCCGGACGCGGTCGCCGCCCTGTACGCCGTCGACGGCGCCACGATGACGACGCGGTGGAGACACGCGCTGACCCCGACGAACGTCTCGGCGGTCGACAACGGATGGGCCCTCGCGGCCGCCCCAGGGCTGGTCGTGGCGGCGAGCTCGGACGGGGAGGTCCGCCTCCTCGGGCGCACGGCGGCCTCCTTGCGCGTCGCCCTCGGCGACGTCGCGACGTACCCGGGCCCCGGCGAGGAGGTCGTCGTCGGCCTCGCAGCGAGCGCCCCCGGAAGGTTCGGCCCGCCGACGCGCTTCCGCGCCGACTGGGGCGACGGCCGCGTCGACGACTGGCGCCCGGACCCGGTCCTACGGCACGCCTACAACGCCACCGGAGACCGCACCGCGCGCTTCTCGGTCGCGAACGACGCCGGCCAGACCGCGAGCGAGGTCGTCGTCTTCCACGTCGGCGCGCCTCGCCCGAACCTCGTCTCGCAGGCGTTCTCGCCCGAGCGGCAGAACGTCACGTTCTTCCTCATCGGTCTCGCGGTGACCGTCGCCGGCGCCGGCATCGGCGTCGCTCGCCTCGCCCGGCGTCGCGCCCTCCTTCGCCGCGAGATCGCCGCGGTGGATGCGATCCCGTCGCGCATGCGCGGGAGCGCGGTCGTGCTCGACACGGCCATCGCGGAGCGGCGCTCGCACGCGTACGCGCTCCTCGCGGCGCGGCGGCTCGACGAGAGCCAGTACCAGGTCCTCGAACGCCACATCGACGCGGTCGCGCGCTCGGCGAGGCTCGGCGTCGTGGACGAACGGCTCCGGTTCCTGCCGCACGGCATGGTGCTCGACCTCCACGACATGCTCGGGGACGGTCGCGTCACGTCCGTCGAGTACCGCCACTTCGTCGAGCTCCTCGAACGCGACGCCGACCTCACGGCGGAGCAGAGGGAGCGCGTGCGGGCGATCGTGGACGGGTGGTACGCGCACGACCGCGGCGGGGCGCGGTCGTGAACCGAAGGACAAGGGACAACCGACGAGGGGCAAGTCGTGGACGATGGGCCAAGGGGCCGCGCCCGTGGCCCTTCGAGCCGCGCCTTGTCCGTTGTCGGTTGTCCTTTGCCCTCCCGTCGCGTCATCGCGGCGACGGTGCCGGGGGAGGACCACCCTGCTTCCAAAGCGCGAGCGAAGCGCCGACGAACCACGCCATGAACGCGAGGTTCCCCGGAAGTGTCCACAGGTCCGGGAACCCGAGGAACAGCGAGAGCATGTTCACGCCCTGGAGCGCGGCCGCCACGAGCGACAGCACGCCGAGCCATCGTGGCGTGGGCCCGGGCGCGAGCCACGCAAGACCGAACGCGAGCAGGAGAGCGGCTTCGACCGCGTAGAGGCCGCTGTTGTAGAGGAGGTCCCAGAAGCGGAAGAGTGGCATGACCTCGCCGCCGCCCGTCGCGAGTTCGACGA
>DATDQL010000198.1:0-5775 GCA_035292305.1 Thermoplasmatota archaeon | reverse complement strand
CGCGGACCGCGCATTCCGGCTCTCGACGGGGCTTGCTGTCGCGGCCGGCGTCGTGGACCTCGCGCTCGTGACGGGCCTCTGGGTCATGCACTCCGGATGAGGTCGGCGCAGGACCGTGCCGTGACTTTCCACCCGGTGTTCGAGGTGGCGGGCGTCGGTCTCGTCCTAGGGAAGGTCGGCTTGATCGGCACGATCTGGTGGCGCCGTCAGAAGGCATAGCGGCCTCGAGCCGACAGTGCGCGCCCTCGTCCGTTCAGTGAGGCACGACGGCCAACCCGGGGACGCGTGCGAAGACAGCGTCGTTCGTCACGAGCGGTTCGTTCAACGCGAGGGCCGTGCTCGCGACCTGGACGTCGTGCCACGAGAGGGCGACGCCGCTGCGGGCGAGCTCGAACCAGATGCCCGCAGCCTTCTCCGCGTGCTCCTTCGTGAACGATTCGCATTCGACGCTCCGTGCCAAGTGCAGCGCGGCGTGGTGGCGATGGATCGGGGGCATCGCCGCGAGGAACTCGAGCCACGCGGCGGCCGGGACCCGGAGGGGCACGCGCGAGGCTTCGAGCTCGTGGAGAAGGTCGAGCGCGGACGGCTTTCGTCGTTCGAGATCGATCAGGAACGTCGTGTCGAAGACCGTCATCCGTTCTTCCTGACGCGGTCGGCCCACCGGTCCGCATCGGCCTGATCGAGCGCGGTCGCCTCCTCGAGCATCCTCACGTGCGCCTCGATCTCCTCGCTCGATCGACCGAGCTTCCAAAGCTCCGAGAGCGAGCCTCGGGGAAGGATGCGCAGCACGACGTCGCTGAAGCTCTCGCCCTTCCGCTTCTCGGCGGCGAGCCGTCGATACGCCTCGTCGGAGAACTGCACCATCTTCGGCACGCCCTTGGCTTGTCTTTACATACTAAAGAGGCTTTCGTGCCGATCCCGTCAATCCCGGATCCCATCTTCGATCACGTTGATGACGGCCTCGCCCTCCGGCAGGTGCGGCGAGTCGATGAGCCGCGCGATGCGGCGCCCGCCCTTGCTCTTCCGCAGATAGAGCCGGAACGTCGCCGTGTGGCCGACGACGTGGCCCCCGACGGGACGCGTCGGGTCGCCGAAGAACGCGTCCGGCTTCGCGTGCACCTGGTTCGTCACCGCGATCGCGGCGTTGTTGAGGTCGCCGAACCGTAGGCAGTCGTGCATGAACGTGTTCAGTTTCCCTTGACGGTTCGCGAGCGTGGCGCGGCCGACGTACTCCGCGCGGAAGTGCGCGGTGAGGGAGTCGATGACGAGCAGGCGCACGGGGTACTCGCGCGCGAGCTCCGTCGCCTTCTCGACGAGGAGCATCTGGTGGTGGGAGTTGAACGCGCGCGCGACGTGGATGCGGGTGAGGACCTCCTTCGCGTCGAGGTCGAGCGCCTCGGCCATCTGCGTGATGCGCTCGGGGCGGAACGTGTTCTCGGTGTCGATGATGACGACGTGGCCCTCGAGGCCGCCGTCGTCCTTCGGGCGCTGGACGTTGACGGCGAGCTGGTGCATGATCTGCGTCTTGCCGCTGCCGAACTCGCCGTAGAACTCCGTGATGGACTGCGTCTCGACGCCGCCTCCGAGAAGCTCGTCGAGGGCCTTGCTGCCCGTCGTGAGCTTGCCGACCTGGGCGCGGCGCTCCATGATGACGTCGCCTGTCTCGAAGCCGCCGACGTCCGCGAGCTGGCGGGCCGCGTTGATGACCTTCATCGCGACGGCCTCGCCGAGGTCCGCGACCTCCGCGAGCTCGCCTGGCGCCGCGACCGCGATGCTCAGGAGGTCGCGGTAGCCGGCCTCGCGGAGCTTCTCCGCGGTCGCCGGCCCGACCCCGGGCAGGTCGCCGATGTCCGCCTTCTCCTTCGTCTTGACCTCGGGGGTCGCCAACTTCGCCACGTCCGTGCCCACGCGGTCGCGGCCCGTCAATCCCGGCCCGGGAGGGGGCCGAAACTTGAGGCGCCGCGCGCGGGGGCTGGAAGTGACGAGGGCGGGCTTGGAGATGAAGACTTTCCCGAGGTCGGCCTCACGGAGGACGCGGAGGCGCGGAGGACGCGGATACGGAGGGCCGGATACGCGCGGCGCACGGAAACCACCAAGACACCAAGCCACCAAGGATTCGGAGATTTGCCCAAGATGAGGGCGACAGATTCCCGCCGGTCTTGGTGCCTTGGTGGTTAGGATCGCCTGGCGCCGACACCGGCCAACGCTTCCGCAGCCTTCAGATAGCAGGGACCCCTGACTGAGCCCGTTGCCCGCTGGAAAGATCGCTCCGCAGGAGCTGAAGGACCGCCTCGACCGCGGCGAGCCGCTCGTCGTCCTCGACGTGCGCGAGGCGTGGGAGGTCGAGTTCGGGAAGCTGCCGAACTCGATCTGGATCCCCTTCGACGAGGTCAAGGCGAGGATCGCCGAGGTCCCGGCCGGGAAGGCGCTCGTCGTCGCGTGCCACCACGGTGTGCGGAGCGCCTTCGCGGCGCGCGCCCTCGCGGACGCGGGCTTCGACGAGGTGTACAACCTCACCGGCGGCGTGGACCGCTGGGCGCGCGAAGTGGACCCGGACTTTCCGACCTACTGAGGGCTCGGGCTGGGGCTCGGGCTCGGACGGGCCCGGTCCGGGGCTTCACGTGCTTCAGCTCACGACGATCGAGTCACAGGTCTCCGAGTTCGAGCCGGGAACGTACTGCATGTTCGTCCCCGTGACGCCGGTGACGCAGGCCTGCCAGGTCCCGTGCCCGCCGTTGTTCTGCCGCTGTGAGAGCGTGACCTGCCCGTTCGAGGCCGTCGCGCCGGTCAGCGTGTAGACGTTCGACTCGGGGCTCGTGAGGCGTAGGGTCACGGTCGCGCCGGAGACGGCGGCGTTCGCCGCGTCCACGATCTTCACGACCGCCGAGACCGTGTGCTGCGTCGCCTTCTGATGGTGCACGAACGATGGCGTGATGCTCTGCACATGCACGTCAAGCGCAGGCGGAGGCGGCGGGGTCGAACCGCACGTGTTCAACTGCAGCGCCTTGCACGCGTTCCCGAGGCCGTTCCCGTAGACGAAATTGAACGAGTTCCCGGTGTTCGTCGTCTTGACCGCCGTCCCCGTGATGCGGTCCTTGACCTGTTGGGCGGTCATCCCGGGGTTCGCCGCGATGATGAGCGCCGCCGTGCCCGCCGCGTGCGGCGTCGCCATCGACGTGCCGTCGAGGGTGGCGACGAGCGTGCCGCCGCCAAGGAACGCGGACGTGATCGCGACGCCGGGGAAGCTCACGTCCGGCTTGTTGTTCTTCGAAGATCCGCCGCTCGAGAAGTCCGCGATGACGTCGTCGGACTGGGGGATCGTGCCGCGGTCGTCCACCGCAGCTATCGTCGTCACAGAGGACGCCGCGCTCGCGCCGTCGATCGTGCACTTGTTGTGCCCGGAGTTGCCGGCGGCGACGGAGAAGAAGACGCCGCTTGCGACGAGGTTGTTCGCAGCCTGCGCTTCGGGGTTGTTGTTGTCGCCGCATCCGGGCGAGACGTACCCGATGCTCATCGTCGCGACGCGGATGGGGGGGGTGACGAGCGCCCTGTTCGTGCGCACCCAGTCCATCCCCGCGATGATGTCCGAGCTGAGGCCCGCGCCGGCCGCGTGCAGGACGCGGACGATCGCCAAGTTCGCCGCAGGCGCGACGCCGGGGTACACGTCGTCGCGGCTCGCGACGGTGCCCGCGACGTGCGTGCCGTGGCCGTCGGAGTCCTGGCACTCGGGCGACACGAGGCCGCCGATGGTCGAGACGCAGCGCACGACCGTCCCGGCCGGGAAGAACAGGTGGAGCGTGTCGATGCCCGTGTCGATGACGGCCACGGTGACGCCCTGGCCGCGGTTGCCGGTCGCCCAGACCTTGTCGGCCTCGATGGCCTTGTGGCTCACGTCCATGAGGGCGTGGACGGGCCGGTCGAGCCATACGCCCGCGACGTCCTCGCGCGCCGCGAGCGTCTCGAGCTCCTCGGACGGGACGACGGCCGAGAAGCCGTCGATGATCGCGTAGCGCCACACGACGTCGGCGCCGGATCCGAGGGCGGCGTCGACCGCAGGCGCCTCGTCGCCGACCGTCGTCACGATCACGCGCACGGGAGAGGGGCCCGCGAGCCCGGAGAGGAACTCCTGGAGAGGGGCGTCGTATTTCGTGGCCGGATCCAGAGACGCTCCGAGGACAGGGACGGTCGCGAGGAGAAACGCGAGGGCGAGGAGGAGCGCGAATGGGCGCATGGCGGCCGGATGGCGCCATGGAACGTCAGGTTTTCTCGACGATGCCTGTTTCAAGGATGCGTCTCGCAGGGATCGGACGGCGATGCGCACCCGGATGGTTGCATGGCGAGACGTCACCCGCGGAGTTCGCCGAGGCTCACGCACTCCTCGGCGACGGCGTTGTGCTTGTGGATGCTCTCCTCGGCTTCGCTCCGCACGAGGACGGTCGCGTCGTCCGGGAGGTGCGCGTACCGCTTCGCGACCCGCGCGAGGGCCTCGCGCACGACGTCCTCGACGAACCGGGGGTGCTCGTGCGCCTGGAGGACGAGGGCCGTCTCGTCGCCACGCTTGAGGAGCTCGAAGGTCGGTGCGGACAGCGACTCCTCCGCGACGTCGAGGAGGTCGTCCGCCTCGACGGCCGCGGGGACGTCCGTCTCGAGGAGGATGAACAGGTGGTTGCGCTGGTTGTGCGTGATCGTCGGGATGTCCTCGACGGCCGCGCCGCGGTCGCGCAGGATCTTTCGGGTGCCTTCCATCGCGCACGGGCACGCCGTCATGCCGGTGACCACGACGCCGATGCCGCGGCGGACGGGCCGGCCTCGCTTCGCGACCGCCGTCGCGACGAGCTCGTGATGCTCGAGAGTCGCCGCATGGTTCGCCGGGGTGAGGCGCTCGCGGAAGTAGTCGACCTCGATCTCGACCTCGGCGACGGTCGCGTAATCGTGCTTGCGGAGGAGTGTCTCGACGATGCGTGCCGCGAGGTCCTCCAGCCCGCCGGTCGTCTCGCGCGCCAGCTCGTCGATCGTCGCGTTCACGGCCTCCACGTTGCGGCTCATGTGGATGCCGCGCTGATCGCGCGGCAGGTCGACGTAGACGTCGAACGTGGCGACGAGCGTCGCGGCCGGGCGGTCGGGGCGCTTGACGTGGACGGGTTTCTTGATGCCTGTCACGCCGACGCGCGTGAGGCGGTACGGGTGCAGGCTGCGCAGGGACTGGACGTCCGGAAGGGCGGACGAAGGCGGTACGCGCACGCGGTCGGGATCGGTCAACGTCGGCGCCCCTTTCGTCGTCCCTCGCCGCTCTCGAGCGCGTAGACGCCGGCGACCATGGCGGCGAACACAGCCCCGACGAGCCAGAGCGGCGCTCGCGGCGCGGCGCGCGGGAGGGCGGTCGACGCCTCCGCGCCGGCGAGGCCGAGGGTGTCGTCCGTCTCGACGCCCGGGGGCACGGCGACGGAGACCGCGACGGCGACCGGGGGGCTCTCGACGCGCACGCCGTCCGGAGCAGCGAGGAGGGCGCGGAGAAGGACCTCGCCTCCCTCGGTCTGGTCGCGACCGCTCGCGACCGCGAAGGTGCCGGCGACGATCCCGTCTTCGGCGGCCGGGACGCCCGCAGCGGGCGGGACGCCCACGCTCCACCCATCCGGGACGTCGGCGGTCCAGCGGAGCGAGCCGGCCTCGGGAAGCGTGTATGTCGCGGACGCTTCGAAGTACGCGGTCGCCCCCGGTGTGAGGTCGGCCGGCGGGAGCGTCACGAGCGTGACCGTGACCGCGGGCGTCGTGCGG
>DATDQL010000197.1:0-10875 GCA_035292305.1 Thermoplasmatota archaeon | reverse complement strand
GGCGGACCTCGATGTGGCGCTGGAGCCCGACCGTCGCGACCAGGCGGCCGTCGCGTTCGAGGACCCACACCTCGTCGCGCACGAGGTAGCGGCGCACGCGTTCCTCCGTCACCGCGGCGGCGTTGTACTCGACGCCGAGCTTCTCGTTGTCCTTGTACGCGACCTGCAGGAGGCGCGCGACGGCGGGGGCGTCGTCGGGCGTCGCGCGGCGGAGCGTGCCGGGGAGGGACACGGGGGCGGGAGCCGGATGCGGGGTGAAGGTTCCTTCGCAAGCGACTCTGTTGGTTCGTCTGGGGGGCCGCTTCAGGGCCACGAAGACCACGACACGTCACGAACTGCACAAACCTCCGGACAATCGACTTGGGTAGGGGCGCTCACGGGACCTCGTGCCGCTTTACATCCGCTCTTCGCTGCCTGACGACCTCGAACTCCTCGCCTCGGACATCGTCGACGCCGTCCTTGAAGTGAGGCAGGTCCTGGGCCGGGGTCTGCTCGAGCGCGGCTACACCGACGCGCTCGCCTTCGAATTGGCGGACCGCGGTCACGCTGTCGAGCGAGAGGTGGTCATGTCCTTCGAGTACAAGGGAAGGACCGTCGAGCGCGCCTACAGGATCGACATCTTGGTCGATCGCAGGGCGGTCATCGAATGCAAGATCGTCGACGAACTGCGCCGGGAGCATTACGCCCAGGTCGCGACGTACCTTCGGATGTCGGGGAATCGGCTCGGGTTCCTCGTGAACTTCGATGCGGTGCCGATCGGAAGCGGGATCAAGCGCATCGTCCGGTGAGGACGAAACCTCACGCTCCTCGTGGAGTTCGTGAAGGTTCGTGGTCTTCGTGGCCTTCAAGCGGCCCAGCATCACAGGGCTTCGGCGACGCGTCGAAGCCGTTCCGTCGCGTCGTCCGCCACTCCGCACACGATGATGTTCTCCGTGAAGGGGTCCACGAGCGCGCGCGGCTTCACGATGGCCACACGCGTCCGGCCGCCGCCCACGTCCTCGAGCGTGACGTTGCACGGGAGCAGGAGCCCGACGTCGCGCTCCTGCCGCAGCGCGACGTTCGCGAGCTGCGGGTTGCACGCGCCGAGCACGGTGAACTTCGGGAAGTCGGTGACGCCGAGCTTCTCCTTGAGCTTCTCGTGGACCCTGATCTCGGACAGGATCCCGAAGCCCTCCTTCTGCAGTTCCGCGCGGACGCGCTCTTCGGCTTTCTCGTAGGCGAGGTCGAGGTCCTTGTACCATCCGAGGTGCTTCTCGGCGAGGGCGGCGGGCATGCGGCGCGGACGCGGCGTCCGGCGCTTCAAGTCTTCGGACGAGGGCGAGGGCAAGCGCGAGGTGAGGGCCAGGGCATGGGTAAGGTGAGGGCCAGGGCACGCGCAAGGGCGGGGCCAAGGAAGGGACGGGACGGGTCCTTGGGGACCTCCTTGGCACGCCCACGCCCCTCCTGGCCCCCGACCTCGCCATCCCCTTGCGCTTGCGCCCGCGCTTGCCCTCCGTGCAACGTCGTGCATCCGGCGCGAGAGCGTATGGGTGTCACACGAGGCGCGACGGAGGGGTTATCCTCGGTCCCGCCCGTGATGCCGACGGCTCGGAGGCAGTCCCATGTCGAGGCTAGGCTCCATCACTTTCGCGCTCGCGTTCCTGCTCGCACCGCTCGCGGCGATCCCCGCGAGCGCCAACCTTTCCGACTGCGGTTGGCAGGACCCGAACTACACGTCCCTCGCCTTCGCGACCGGGGGCAACGACACGTGCGATGCGGCGGCCTCGGTCGAGCTGTGCGACGGGAACACGAGCCTCGGCGTCGGGGCCGGCGCGACCGACAACCCTGCGTCGGACGCTCCCTCGGGAGCCGGCGCGGGCGCATCCACGACCTGCAACACGTCGGATACTCCGTCTCCTCCGCCGATCCCCGCCGTCGACCCCCGGATCATACCGGACTGCAGCTGGCGCGGGCAGCACTGGGAGCACGCAGACGTCAGCATCGACGACGCGCCTTCCTGCTCCCCGGCGAGCACGACGGTGACGGTGTGCGAGATGGGGACCGGCCTCGGACTCGGCGCTGGGTTCGGCGCCGGCAGTGGGGCGGGCGCAGGAGCGTCGACGACGTGCCGCGAGGACGTGCCGCCGACCGGGAACTGCAACTGGGACGACACGCCTCCGTACGAGGACGTCGTCGTCAGCCGCGGCCCCCGATACTCTTGCGATTCCACGACCTCGGAGACGATCTGCGTGCCGTTCCTGGGGATCGGCGTGGGCGCCGGGCTGCTCAACGGCAACTCGGGAGCCGGCGCCGGGTACAGCCTCGACTGCCTCGTCACGGACTGCAACGACGGGTACGACAACGACTACGACGGCGCCGCGGACTTCCCCGACGACCTGGGCTGCGCGAGCGCTCACGACACGAGCGAGCGCGGGACCACCGCGTGCGACAACGGCTTGGACGACGACGGGGACGGGTACGTCGACTTCGCGGGAGAGTGGGAGGGCGACCCCGGCTGCGACAGCCCCGCGGACGACGACGAGCACGGCGCGTTCGCGTGCGACGACGGGATCGACAACGATGGGGACGGCGTGGCCGACTGGCCCGAGGACCAGGGTTGCGAATGGCTCCAGGATGACGATGAGCGCACGGGCGCGCCGTGCGACAACGGGGTCGATGACGACGGCGACGGCTTCACGGACTGGCCCGCGGATCCCGGGTGCGACAGCCCTTACGACTACGACGAGATGACGTGGTCGACATGCGACAACGGCTACGACGACGACGGCGACGGCTTCGCGGACTGGCCGAACGACCCGGGCTGCACGGACGTGTACGACTACGACGAACGCGGCGTCACGCAGTGCGACAACGGGTACGACGACGACGGCGACATGCGGGCCGATTACCCGACGGATCCCGGCTGCACCGGCCCGGCCGACGACGACGAGTACGACGCGCCGATCCCGGCGTGCGACGACGGCATCGACAACGACGGGGACGCGCTCATCGACTACCCCGCGGACCCTGGATGTTCCTCCTACTCCGACATCGACGAGTTCGACGGCGGTCCGCCGCAGTGCTCGGACGGGATGGACAACGACGCGGACGGCGGCATCGACTACCCCGCGGACCCGGGCTGCTCGAGCCCGATGGACCCGAGCGAGAAGGACCCGATGCTCCGCTGCGACGACGGCCTCGACAACGACGGCGACGGGTTCACCGACTACCGCGTGGACCCGATGGGCGACCCGCAGTGCACGTCCCCCACGGACCCGGACGAGTTCTTCTAGGCCGCGAGGTCCCGACGACGGGCGCCCGCGGGGGCGCCCGTCATCCCTTCACGCAGCCGATGGGCTCGAGCCGCGCGACCTTGCGCGCCACGCCCGCGCCGTGGCACACGTTGACGACGTCCGAGACGTCCTTGTACGCATCCGGCGCCTCCTCCGCAGCGACGCGCTCGCTCGCCGCGCGCACGATGATGCCGCGCGCCTCCAGGTCCCGCAGGACCTGCTTGCCGGTCCACGAATGCGCGGCCTTCGTGCGGCTGAGCACGCGGCCGGCCCCGTGGCAGGCGCTCCCGAACGTCTCCTGCATCGCCTGCTCCGTGCCGGCGAGGACCCAGCTCGCGGTGCCCATGTCGCCCGGCACGAGCACCGGCTGGCCCACGGCGCGGTACTCCGGCGTCACGAGAGGGTGCCCGGGCGCGAACGCTCGCGTCGCGCCCTTGCGGTGCACGTACACCTTGCGACGACGCCCGTCGACGTCGTGCTCCTCGAGCTTCGCGATGTTGTGCGCGACGTCGTATACCAGATCCATGCCGAGATTTTCGGCGCTCACGCCGAAGATCTCGGCAAAGGTCTCTCGTACCCAGTGCGTGATGAGCGTACGGTTCGTCCAGGCGAAGTTCACGCCGCAGCACATCGCCCCGTAGTAGTCCTCGGCGTCGCGGTGGCGCACGGGAGCGGCCGCGAGCTGCCGGTCGGCGAGGACGATGCCGTACTCGTCGGCCTTCTTCTCCATCGCCGACACGTAGTCCGTGCAGATCTGGTGGCCGGCGCCGCGCGAGCCGGAGTGGACCATGACGACGATCTGGTCCGGCTTGTCGAGGCCGAAGACGCGCGCGGTCTCGGGGTCGACGAGTTCCGCGACGCGTTGGACCTCGAGGAAGTGGTTGCCCCCTCCGAGACTCCCCACTTGCGGCATGCCGCGCTCGACGGCGCGGTCGCTCACCTTCGACGGATCCGCCCCCGGCATCGTTCCCTCGTGCTCGATGCGACGGAGGTCCTCCTCCCACGCGTAGCCGTGGTCGACCGCCCACGCGGCGCCGCGGAGGAACACCTCCTCGGTGTCCTTCCGTGTGAGGCGCACGCGGGCTTTCGAGCCGACACCGGACGGCACGCGCTCGAACAGGCGGTCGACGAGCGTCCGCAGCTTCGGGCGCACCTCGGCCAGCGTGAGGTCGGTGCGGATGAGGCGCACGCCGCAGTTGATGTCGAACCCGACGCCCCCGGGCGAGAGCACTCCCTCCTCCGCGTCGAACGCGGCGACCCCGCCGATGGGGAAGCCGTACCCCCAGTGGATGTCGGGCATCGCCATGCTCTCGCCGACGATGCCGGGAAGCGTCGCGACGTTCGCGACCTGCTGCAGCGCCTCGTCGTGGCGGATGTCCGCGAGCATCGCCTCCGAGGTGAACACCTTCCCCGCGACGCGCATGGCGCCGTGCTGGGGGAGGCGCACGCGCCACGGGTCGATGCGCTCGAGCGGGCCGGCGTAGGGCACGCGCGGGCGAAGGCGGCGGGGGTTGAAAAAGGAGTGCTCACTCCAGGACATGCGGGATCGAGAACGTCTTCTCGACGACGCTGCCGCCGCGCATGCCTTCCGCGACGACCGTGACGACGCACGGCGCGCTCGCGGGGCACGAGCCCGGCTTCGCAAGCGCGCGCAGCTCCGCCGCGTGGACGCCGCCGCCTCCGGGCGCCCACTCGATGTCGACGAACACGTCGAAGAAGCTGTCCACGAAGTACGTGACGGACTTCGTGCGCACGCTGTCGACGGGGGTCGTGCCGACGCCGGCCCAGAAGAGCGTGGTCCGGGAACGGCTCTTCGTCCCGTCGCCGGGACCGTAGCCCGTGCAGTCCGCGTCGGGCGGCACGACGCCGCCGAAGAACGCGGCGTGGCACGCGGCGTCCGCGTGGATCGTTGCCGGAGGCGTGCCCGCGGCGCTTCCGAGGAGCGACGTCGGATCCATCGGGATGCCGCCGCCGGCGTGGCGGTAGTCCTCGGTCTTGAGGCACGGCTCGAGGCCTTCGGGGGTCTTCGGCGAGCCGGGAGCAGGCGGGAGGCCGCAGATGTCGTTCACGACGTGGGCGGGGCCGCGCCCGCGGAATCCGCCGAGTTCGGTCTCGACGTCGAAGAAGACGTCGAAGAACGATGGAGCATCGCTCGCGAACGACATCGTGCCCGTGAAGCGGTCGCAGGCGAGCCGGATCGGGCCGACCTGTCCCGGCGAACGGGCGCCGGGCGTGTTGGAGACGCCGATCGATCTCCCGTCGAACGAGGTGCCGTGGAGCTGGAGGGCGACGAGCTCCGTCTGGATCGGCGGGTGCGTCGCCGCGCCCGTCATTCGGCACTGCTGAAGTGCGGCGGCCCCGGCCGGCGTCGCGCCGAGCTTCTCGCGGCACACGAGGGTCGGGCCGTCGAGCCGCGCCGCGTCCGCGTGACCGCCGGTGATGCGCAGGAGGTCGAAGTCCGGGTCCCCGATGGGCAGGCGCGCGCCGTCCGTGTCGCCCGCGACGTCGTAGACGAAGAGCCCGCCGCTCGGGAACTGGTCCGCGGCCCATCCGGGCTGGCAAGGACCGTCCGCCTGGACCGGCGGGACGGTCACGCCGACGACGGCGATGACGCTGACGAGCGCGAGCGCAGCTGCGAGCCTCCGGGCCATTCCCGAACCACCTTGAGGCTCATCCGTCCCGCTATCAATAAGGAGATGCTGCGGACCCTATCCGGGGGGTCCTCGTGGGCTCCGCCCTTCTTGAGGGGACAGGCGGGTGGGTGGCCCCGCCGATGGGCTCGCCTTGCGCTTGTCCTTGCGCTTGCCCTCGGAGCTAGATGTCCAGGATGACCTCGACGAGCGGCGGCTCCGCCTGCACCTTGAGGTGGTGCCGCGTGATCGCCTTCACCTCGTGGATGTGGCCGTGCCGGGCGGCGTCGTAGTCCTCCCCGAACGCGTGTCCGTGGAGCCGCCACCCGGTCGCGTCCCGCGAGACGTCTGCCTCGAACCGCGCGAACACGAGGAGCCGCGACTCGTTCGCGAAGCGGAGCTCCTCGAGCCACGCGACGAGGAGGTCCTCGCCCGTGCCGGCCTCGAGGTGGACCTCGACCTCGCCGCGGGCCTCGACCCTTTCGGGGTCGGTCATGTGCGAGAAGAGCCCGAGCGCGGCACCCGCGAACGCTTCGCCGAGCGTGGCTCCGGTGCCGCGGATGCCGAGGTCGGCCGTATGATCGAGGAACTCGAAGCGGCTCGTCATGGTCGAAGCTCTCGGCGGGCAGGCGATCCGACCACCACGGCACCAAGATACCAAGACCGTTCAGGAATGCTTGGTGCCTTGGTGGTTCCGTCTGCCGAGGGCGCCGCACAGGGCAACGGACTCGCGCGGCGCCTGCCGCAGCTTAAGCGGGGGCCCTTCTCTCTCCACTGCGGCCGTGGCATGGCTTAAATACGCCTCGTTCGCTCGGCAACGCGGTTGCCCCCCACCGGCGTCGCCTTGCTCCAGATGGGCGGCCCCCGCGTCCCCGAGGACGTCGAGCCGTTCCTGGAGCGGCTCTTCGCGGATCCCGACATCATCCGCCTGCCCCGACTCCTGCGTCCCTTCCAGCCGCGCCTCGCGCGGGCCGTCGCGCGCCGCCGGGCGCCGTCCATCCGCGAGAAGTACCGGCGGACCGGCGCGACCGGCACGAGCTCCCTCCCCGAGGCCCTCCTCGCCCGGAGCGCGACGGGCGGCTCCCCGCTCTGCGCGACGACGGAGCGCCTTGCCGAACGCGTCGAGAAGGAACTCGCTGCGAGGGGGGCGTGGTCGCCGGTCGCGCCGTGCTTCCGCTACATCGACCCCGGCGCCGACGCGACCCTCGACGCGCTCGCCCGCTCGGGCGCGGGGGACGTCCTCGCGGTCACGCTGTACCCTCACTGGAGCGCGACGACAACGGGCTCCTCGTGGAGCGACCTGCGCCGGGCCGCGGAGGCGCGCGGCGTCCCAGCCAGGCCCCTCGAGCGCTGGGGGCTCCACCCCGGGTATCTCGACCTCGCCGCGAAGGACGCGCAGGCCGCGATCGACCGCGTCCCCCTGGAGCATCGCCGCAAGGTCCACGTCGTGTTCTCGGCGCACGGCATCCCGATGCGCTACGTGCGCGAGGGCGACCCGTACGCCGACGAGGTCCGCGCGACGGCGAAGGCGCTCGCCGAGCGCATCGAAGGCCACGACGGTTGGTCGCTCGCGTTCCAATCGGCGGTCGGCCCGGTCGAATGGCTTCGCCCGTACACGGATCAGCACGTCCGCGAGCACGGCTCCGCGTGGAGCGCGTGCGTCGTCGTGCCCTTGGGCTTCGTGAGCGACCACATCGAGACGTTGTGGGACGCGGACGTCCTCATCCGCGACGCCGCGCGCATGGCCGGCGTCCCGTTCTACACCCGCGCCGCGCTCTTCAACGACCGGGCCGAGTTCGCGGCGATGGTCGCGGACCTCGTCCAGGGGGCGTCGTGATGGGCGTGTTCCGGCCGGCGGCGGGCGAGGCGAACCGCGGTGTGGATGCGGAGCGCCAGGCGATCCAACCACCAAGACACCAACGGTACTTGGCCATCCGCTTCGTGGCGCCGGACGACACCATGCCCGGACGATGCGTCGCGAGGCATTCCTCGAAGACCGAAAGACCGGAAGACCTACGGCTTGGAAGGTTGGTCTTTCGGTCTTCCGGTCTTCGACGGATGCCTTGCTCGCACCCGGCACCGTGGCCAAGTACCGACCAAGGCACCAAGGATCGGTGGAGCTTGCCCCGCATCCGGGCCATGCCGCCCGAAGGCTTGGTGTCTTGGTGTCTTGGTGGTTCCATCAGGCGCAGCCGCATCCAGGCATCAGGAGGCGCGTTCGCATGACCGCCCTCGACGACCTCTGCGTCGTCACGTGGCGCATCCCGCGCGTGCGCGCCGAGGACCTCGAGCGCGTCGTCGTCCCCGAGTCCCACGAGGACGCGCTCCGCGACGCGCTCGCGGCGCACGGCGTCCCGCATTCGTTCTACGTCGCGACCTGCCAGCGCGTCCTCCTCGCGGCGCAAGGTCGCGCCGCCGACGTCGAACGCGCCCTCGCCCGCGCCGTCGCGGACGTGCGGCCCGGCCACAGGCCGCCGGAGGGCGGGGAGTCGTTCCAGGGCTTCGAGGCGTTCGCCCACCTCTGCGAGGTCGCGTCGAGCCTCGACAGCCTCGTCCCCGGCGAAGCGCAGGTCCTCGGACAGTGCAAGGCCGCATGGCGCCGCGCGGAGGCCGCCGGCGTGGACGCGGGCGTCGGCCGCGCGCTGCCGCTCGTCTTCCGCACCGCCAAGCGGATCCGGGCGCAGAGCGACCTCTTCCGGGGCAAGGTGAGTCTCGTGCCGCTCACGGCCGAGCTCCTCGACGAGCACCTCGCGGAGCCCGGTCGCGCCGTCGCCATCGTGGGCACCGGGCAGGTCGGACAACGCATGGTCGACCTCGCCCAGGCGCGCAGGCCCGGTCGCCTGCTCGTCGTGAGCCGTGACCGCGAGCGCGCCCGCGAGGTCGCAGCGCGTCGGCACGCGGAGTCGCGCGACCTCCAGGCCTTCCTCGAGGAGTCGCCGGCCCTCGACGTCCTCGTGCTCGCGACGCGCGCCGGGAGCGCGTTCCTGACCGCGCAGCACGCGGAACGCCTCGTGCGGTCCCGCAACGGTTCCGCACATCCGCTCCTCGTCCTCGACCTCTCGCTCCCGCGCAACGCCGACGAGGCCGTGCGCAAGGTCGAGGGCGTGCGGCTCGTGCAGATGGACGACCTCGCCGGCCTCGCCGAGCGCGGCCGCCGGGGACGCCGCGACGCCGTCGGCCAGGCGCGCACGCTCCTCGGAGCGGAGTTGGCCCGCGTCCGCCGGGACCTCGAAGACCGCGCCGAGTCGGGGTCCGTCGTGCAACTGCGCTCCGAGCTCGAGGAAGCGGCGCGCGTTCGGCTCGCTACGGGACGCCGCCTCGGCGTAAGCGGCCCCGACGACGAGCGCTTCGAGAAGTGGTACTGGCAGACGGTCCGTCACCTCGCGCACGTCGCGCAGCAGCGCGCGAAGCGGCGGAAGGACGTCGAATGACCGGGTGCGGGGGCGGCCCTTGAGGCTCCGGCTCGGCACGCGCGCGAGCCCGCTCGCCCTCGCGCAGACGCAGATCGCCGGGGGAGCGCTCCGCGACGCGGGCCACGACGTCGACGTCGTGCACGTTCGCACGCGCGGCGACCGCGACACCGTGCAGCCGCTCCACCTCGCGGGCCGACCCGGCGTGTTCACCGTGGAGCTCGAGGAGGCCCTCACCGCGGGCGAGATCGACGTCGCCGTGCACTCGCTCAAGGACATGCCGCTCGTCCTCGCGCACCCCGTCGCGGCCGTGCTTCCGCGAGGGCCGGCGACCGACACGCTCCTCGTCCACCCCCGCGCGTGGCACGAGCTTCGCGCGCCGCTGCCGCTCGCTGAAGGCGCGCGTGTGGGGTCATCGAGCCCGCGGCGTCAGGCGCAGGTCCTCGACGCCGTCCCCGACGCCGTCCTCGTCGACGTGCGCGGGAACGTCGGGACCCGCATCGACCTGCTCGAGGAGGATGTCGTCGACGCGCTCGTCGTCGCGACCTCCGGCCTCGAACGCCTCGGTATCGTCACGGATGGGCTCCACCGCATCGAGCTTCCCCTCGATGCCTACCCGACGTGCCCTGGGCAAGGCGCGATCGCTCTGCAGGCCGTCGCGGGCACGGCGGCGCACGAGGCCGCATCCGCGCTCGAAGACCCCGCCACGCGTCGCGCGGTCGACGCCGAGCGCGCGCTCCTTGCAAGGCTCGGCGGCGGTTGCGGCCTCCCGCTCGGCGCGGCTTGGACGGACGGCCGCCTCGTCGCGACGATGGCGGATGACGCGTGGCTCGACGGGGCGCCGCTTCGCCGCGCCGAAGGCGCTACCGTGGCCGCGGTCGCCGACGGCCTTGCGCGGCCGGGCCAGGCGCGGAAACGCATCCACGAGCTGCCGGATCTCCGCGGGCAGACCGTCGTCCTCGCCTTCGACGAGGGGACGGCGGCCCCGTATCTTCGGCTGCTCCGCGAGAGCGGCGCCCACGCCCTGGCCGCGCAGCCCTTCGTGGTCGACCCGACGAACGCCCCGCCGCCGGAAGACGCGTGGCGCGCGGCCTCGTGGGCCGTCGTGACGAGCGCGCGCGCCGTCGAGCCGCTCGCCGCGCTCGCGCGCCGCGTGCCGAACCCGTCGGCGCGTCTCGGGGCGGTCGGCCCGGCGACGGCGCGCGCGATGCGGCGCGCCGGCCTCCCGGTCCATCTCGTGTCGCCCGACGGCACGGGCGCAGGGCTCGCGCGCGTGCTCCTTGCGCACTGGCCACCGGAGGGGCCCGTGCTCTTCCCCGCCGCGGAACGTGCGTCGCCGGACCTCCCGGACGCGATCCTCGGCGCCGGGCACCGCCTCGTCCACTGGCCGGTCTACCGCCTCCGTGCGACGTCGCTCATGGTGGATGCGGACGTGCTCGTCGTCGGCAGTCCGACCGCGGTGGATGCGCTCTCGGGCGCCCGCGCGCGGCGCTGGGTCGCATTCGGGCCCGCGACGGGGCGCGCCCTCCGGGCGCAAGGCTTACCTTGCGACGCCGTCTGCGA
>DATDQL010000196.1:0-2378 GCA_035292305.1 Thermoplasmatota archaeon | reverse complement strand
GCGAGGAAGACTCCGTACGCGAGCGGAGCGAGAAGCAGGACGGGGACCGCGAGGATCGCGCCGATGACGTGCCACGCCTTGCGGCGCGCCTCGAACCGGACGCGGCGCTGCACGTGCGGCGGGAGCTCGACCGCACGACGGATGGCCTCCGGGACTTCGGCAGGATCCAACGAGCGCGGAACGCCGTCGACGGCTTGGGCCTTGCGGGGCTCGATCCGGACGAGGCTCTAGGGCAGGGTGGGCGAGACGGCGTCGGGCACGGGCTCCATGGCGTCGTCGCACACTGCCCACTTCTCGCCCCAGCCGCGCATCGCCTGGAAGAGGTCGCCGAGCTCGGCGCCCTTGGAGGTCAGGCTGTACTCGACGCGGATCGGGCTCTCGCTGTACACCGTCCGGTTCACGAGCGCGCGACGCTCGAGCTCGCCGAGGCTCTCGGAGAGCACCTTCGCGCTGATGCCGCGCACCGCGCGCTTCAGCTCGTTGAACCCGAGCGGACCGCGCGTGAGCTCGTGCAGGATGATGAGGTACCACTTCTTCCCGATGATCTTCGCGGTCTCCGTCACGGGGCAAAGATCGAGCCGGGGGACGGACGTGACGATGAGCTTCCTCGTCATCCGGGTCCCGGGTTACGCGGCCGTCCTATTTGAGGGTAACGAATCGTAACTCATGTCCGCGGGGCCCCTGCGCCGATGTGCGTCCTCGCCCCGAGGGAGGCTTTTTCCCCGGTCGTCACGTGGCCGCAGCGTGGAGCGCCTCGTGGACGCCTTCGGGCGGACGCTCACGGACCTCAGGGTCAGCCTCACGGACCGCTGCAACTTCCGTTGCGTCTACTGCCACAACGAGGGCCTCGGCGAGGTCCGCGGCCCCCGCGCGGCGTCGAACGACGAGATGAGCGCGGACGAGGTGGTCCGCATCGTGCGCGTCGCGCACACGTTGGGCGTCGAGCGCGTCAAGTTCACGGGCGGGGAGCCGCTCCTCAGGTCCGATCTCGAAACGATCCTGCGCGGCCTGCCGAGCGCGGTCGAGGCCAGTCTCACGACGAACGGAAGCCTCCTCGCCGGCCGCGCCGCCGGGCTCAAGGCCGCGGGCCTCTCCCGCGTGAACGTCAGCGTGGACAGCCTCGACGCGGCGCACTTCCGCGCCGTCCGGCGCGGCGACCTGCGCGCGGTGCTCGCCGGCGTCGAGGCCGCGCTCGCCGAGGGGCTCGCGCCGGTCAAGGTGAACATGGTCGTGCTCGACGACACCGTCGACGAACTCCCCGACCTCCTCGCGTGGGTCGCGTCGCGCGAGGGCCTCGAACTCCAACTCATCGAGGTCATGCCGGAGATCCGCACCGACATGCTCCCGCGGCGTGCCGACGTCGAAGCCGTTCGCGCCGCGCTCGTGGCGCGCGCAGACCGCGTCGAGGTGCGCGAGATGCACCACCGGCGCGTCTACCACGTCGGGCGCGCGCGCGTCGAGCTCGTCGATCCCGTCGGCAACGCGGAGTTCTGCGCGAACTGCCACCGCGTGCGCGTCACGCACCGCGGCGAGCTCAAGGGCTGCCTCAACGTGCTCAGCGGGTACGTCCCGACGCGCGGCCTCGACGACGAAGGCGTGCGCGCCGCGTTCCAGCGGGTCGTCGCGGAGCGCCGCCCGTTCTACATGGCGGCCCCCGACGCGAAGCCGCCACGGGAGAAGGTCACCGCGTAGAAACCGAGCGCCGCACATTTCTGTCCGACAGGCGCGGAGCGCACCGGTGCGCGACATGTGCACGGTTGTACCTGAACTGACGGAAAACGAACCTTTAATAGGCGCCGGGAGCCCTGAGGAATCCGTCGAGCAGCATGCTGCTCGCTGGGTTGCCAGGCATGAAGACGATGCTGATCGTCGAGAGCACGAAGGGGCGCGAGAACCTCCTTTCCGCGGTCGAGAAAACGCTCGCCGCGAACGAGGCGATCGTCCGCATCACGGACACGATCTCCATCGACTCTTCCACGCTCACCGTGCCGACGGACCCGACCGCCGAGGTCATCGCGCGCGAGCCTCCGAAGCTCCTGCCTGGCGGCGTGACAGCGCTCATCAGCTACGTCCGCATCCACGGCCCCTCACCGTTCAAGGCGACCGAGTACCGTCTCGAGAAGACGCAGATCGTCGCCTCGCGGGAAGTCGCCCTGAAGCCCGAGCGCGTGGGCAAGACGTCCACGGCCGCGGCCGGCGGGGCCTAGGCGCGCGAAGCGCGCCAGCGTAGGCGCGAAGCGCGCCAGCGTAGGCGCGAAGCGCGCCACCGCACGCGCGACGCCTGCCCCTGCTCCGGAACCCCTTTGACCTTCCCCGTCCCATGCTGGACGGTTGACGGTCCAGACCCGGAGCTCGCGGCGGCGCTCGCCGCCCTCGAC
>DATDQL010000195.1:0-7786 GCA_035292305.1 Thermoplasmatota archaeon | reverse complement strand
GAAAGTGGGCCCGTAGTCGCGGAACCACACGTCCGCGGGCTGCTCGTCCCAGATCACGAGGTTGTTCAGGTTCTCGTCCGCGGCCCAGTCGAGGACGCGCTCGTGCGTGGCCTCGTCCTTGACGAGCAGGTTGACGCGCTCGCGCGGGGCGAGCGCGCGGATGATCTGGCGGTACACGTCTTCCGCCTTGTCGACGCGGTCCGGGAACGTGACGGGGTCGTGCGGCCACGAGAGCCACGTCGCCGCGTGGGGCTCCCACTCGGCGGGCATGCGGTACCCTTGGGAGGCGGGGGTGCGAGCAGGCGGGCCCGGCACGTTCAGTCGCCCCACCGCTTGGCGAGGTCGCCGTACGCGTCGATGCGGCGGTCGCGGAAGAACGGCCAGCCTTGCCGCGTGCGCTCGATCGCGGAAAGGTCGCAGCGCGCGACGACGACCTCCTCCTTCTCGGTGCCGGCCTTCGCGACCACCTGCCCGAACGGGTCCGCGACGAAGCTCTGGCCCCAGAAGCGGACGGAGTCGCCGCCGTGGCCCGCGGGGTGCGCGGTGCCGTGCATGGACGCGAGCAGCTTGTCGAGGTCCGCGGCGGACTCGATGCCGACACGGTTCGCGACGGCGACGAAGACACCGTTCGCGATCGCGTGCGAGCGCTGGATCGTCGTCCACGCGTCGCGTTGCGCCTCCGGCACGCCCGCGGCCTCGCGCACGCTCGCGCCGATCGAGGTCGGATAGAACAGGATCTCGGCCCCGGCGAGCGCGGTCGCGCGCGCGGCCTCCGGGTACCACTGGTCCCAGCAGACGAGCGTGCCGACCTTCGCGTACCGCGTCTCGAACACGCGCCAGCCGAGGTCGCCCGGCGTGAAGTAGAACTTCTCGTAGTAGTTCGGGTCGTCGGGGATGTGCATCTTCCGGTACGTGCCTTTCAGCGTGCCGTCCGCATCGATCACGACCGCCGTGTTGTGGTAGAGCCCCGGCGCGCGCTTCTCGAAGACGGAGCCGACGACGACGACCTCCCTGCGGCGCGCGACCTCCGCGAGCGCGGTCGTGGTCGGGCCGGGGACGGGCTCCGCGAGGCCGAACAGCGCGTGGTCCTCGCGCGAGCAGAAGTAGAGCGAACGGAACAACTCCTGCGTCGAGACGATCTGCGCGCCCTTGTCCGCGGCGCGCTCGATGCCGTCGAGCGTGCGCTTCAGGTTCTCCGACGGGTCGGCGGAGGCGTGCGCCTGGACGAGACCGACGGCGACCTCGCGGACGGCTTCGGGCATGCGTGCGGCAGGGGCGTGTCAAGGTAATCCGCTTTTCGCCCGACCCCAGCCTTCGGTCCCGAGGTCGGTGAGGAACTCACGCCGCGTCGGGACCCGGCCCCGTTCCCGTGGCCTCCCGCGGAGGAGGCGCGCTTCCCTCACGGGCGGCCCGAGGCCCACGCTTCGGCCGCCGCTTGCCCGACCGCCCTCGGCCCGCGGTCCTCGGCGGCGCGCGGGCCTGGCGCAGCTCCCCTTCGATCGCGCGCTCAAGCCGCGCGGCGAGGTCGCGCTCGTCGCTCCAGAGGATGGCGCCGAGGGCCGTGGGATCGAGGCCCGGTCTCGCCTCGCGCGGGAGCAGCGCCACGGCCCCGCGCCCGGCGCCTCGGGCGAGGCCGAGCGCGTAGACCTCGCCGACGCCGCCCGAGAGGTCGACGATCGTGAGGTCCGCGGAGCGCAGGGCATCGAGGAGGCCGCGCCCGGGGGAGCGCAGCCACCCTTCGGGCGCCGGGTCGATGCGGGCGCCAGGTGATGTCGCGCGAAGGGCGCGCCGCAGGACGAGCGGCAGCCCATCGAGGGCCGCGTCGGGCGTCGCGGCCGCGGCGGGGCGCGTCGCGAGCAGCACGTGCGGGCCGCCCGGGAGTTCGGGCGCGCCGGCGAGGCCGCGCGCGACCGACGCGAGGGTCGCCGCGGCCTTCGACGAGCGCGGGTCGAGCCGCCGCAGCCCGAGGAACGCGGTACGGAGCTCCGCGGCGACGTCGGCGCGGGCGAAGAGGGAGCCGACGTGGCGCTCCCAGAGGTCCTCCGTCGTCGTCTGCGGGATCGCGAGCGGGATCACCGGCACGCCGCGGCGCGTCGCCTCCGCGCACAGCTCCGAAAGGCCGGGGCCGTTGCCGGCGAGCACGACGGCGTCGGAGGCGCGAAGCGCCTGCGTCCGCGGCGAGCCCGTACCTGGGACGTACTCGCGCACGGCCTCGCGGAGCGCGGCGGGCGCGGAGGGCGGCTCGCCTTCCCCCGGGAAGACGCGCAGCGCCCCGGCCGCGGGAGCGGCCTTGAGGAAGCCCTCGGCCGCGGCGCGCCCGAAGCCGGACGACCACGGGAGCGACAGGCCGACGCCCTCGCGGGCGAGCCCCTCGCCGAACGTCTTCGCGAACGCGTCCCAAAGACCAGGCTCGCGGAGGCCACCGGCGACGAGGACTCGGAGGGTCATACGCGACGCGTAGCGCAGGTGGGCCCTTGAAGGGTTGCGCCCGTTCACCACCAAGGCACCAAGCCACCAAGGAGATGGACGGACTGTTCATCATCGACACAGCGAAACGCGTCGTCCACCGGGCCGCGACCGCCACCGCGGCCTGCGCGCTCGACGCCATCCCGCCCGAGGCGAGGCAGGAGCGCGCGACCGAGTTCGACGCGACGATGGTCATGAAGACGCGCCACTACGCCGCGTGTCCGCACTGCTACGGTTGACGCCGTGTCACTCCGCCATCCAGTCCACGGTGAACGGCGCCGGCTCGGCCGTCGCGGGGTCCACCGTCGGCAGCACGAGTGCCGTGCCCTCGGCGCCGCCGAGCAGCGTCACGCGGGCGGGGGCCATCGGCGGCGTGAGGAACCAGTCCTGCACCTGCGTCGCGCGGATCTCGAGCCGCACGTCGGCGCCCTCCTCGAACACGTGGTCCGTGGAGAGGAACGGCAGCGTCATGCGGACCGTCTCCCCAGGGGGCACGGGCTCGTACTTGTCGTGCCCGTTGCGGTGCGCGAGGTTCGTCATGCCCCACGTGACGAGAGCGTCGCCGTCGTAGAGGTACGCCGCCACGAATGCGTTCTCGGCGCCATCGAGCGTCGCGGCGAGGCTCAGGCCCGCGCGGCCCGCGAGCTCCGTCCGCGTGGGCATCTTGCCCTCGAGCACGACGGTGGAGCCGGGCATCGGGACGAGACCGACCGAGTCGACGAGGTACGTACCGGAGCCGTCCGCCGGCGCTGCGCCGATCCCTCCGGCGCCGAAGTCGGGGTACAGCGCGAACGGCGTCGTCTCGGTCGGCGGCCACGTCGCGCTCGCGCGGTGCGTGCCGGCGTCCGTGAGGATGCTCGCCGCGGGGAGCTTGTCGACGCCGACGGGCTTCCCCTTGAGGTGCTGGTCGAACCAGGCGAGCCAAAGGACGGCCTGGTCCGGACGCGGCGGGTGCTGGTGGATCCAGTGCCCGTAGATGCCGAGCTTCGGCGCGGTGATGTCGTTGAACCACCAGTCCGCCATCGTGCTCTTGACGTTCGTGTCCTCGAAACCTTGGTAGTAGAGGACGGCAGCCTTCACGTCGCCGGCGCGCGCGCTGAAGTTGCGCTCCGCGTAGAACGAGTCGTAGACGGCGCGCGGGTCGTTCGCGCGGGCGGAGAGCGTGGGGTCGCACAGGCCGTTCGCGTGGTTCATGATGGTCGCGATCGGGTCCGACGGTTCGACGCTCGCCATGAGCCCGATCGTCTGGTAGCCGTTCGGGCTCCCCGCGTTCTCGCCGTTGGGGACGCCGCCGAAGTGCCAGTCGTCGTACGCGTTGTTGACGGGCGCGACCGCGAGCACGGCCTTCAGCGCCTCGGGGGCGCCGACCGCGGCCTCGACCGCCGTCGTCCCGTCGTAGCTGACTCCGTAGAAGCCGACGTTGTCGTCGCTCCATTCCTGCTCCGCGATCCAGTCGACGAGCGTGACCTGGTCCTTCTGCTCGTTCGGGCCCCAGACCTCGACGCAGCCGCCGGAGTCGCCGTAGCCGCGGACGTCCGCGGTCACGACCGCGTACCCGCGCGGCACCCAGTCCTTGATGAGGTCGTCGTTCACGCGGATCCCCGCCTTGCGCGTGCCGTCGTTGTACGGGCTCGAGTGCAGCACGGTCGGGAACGGTCCCTCGCCGTCGGGGAGCGTGACCTCGACGTGGAGCATCTGGCCGTCGTGCGTCGGCACCTTCGCGTATTCGGTCTCGAGCACGCCCATCGTGGGCATCGAGAGCTGCGAGAGGTCGAGCGAGGCCACGAGCCCGTCCACCGGGCGCGCGACGAGGTCGACGGTGACGAGGTCCGCGGGGTCGCGGACGATGGGCGAGACCGGCGCGACCGGCGTCGCGCGGCGGCCGGCGGCGTTCGCAAAGAGCGTCCACGTCGTCGGGAACGGGTCGAGTGCCGTGAGGCCGGCGCACTGGCGGCCGCCGAGGATCGGCGAGAACCAGGAGTCGACGAACGGCGGCCAGCACCGCAGCGCTCCCGATTCCTTCTCCCAGAGGAAGACGCTCCCCGAGCGCTCGCCCGCGACCTCGATGCTTGCGCGCACGAGCGTGACGCCGGCAGGGATCTCGATGTCCTCTTCGAGCGGCAGCTCGACGTCCGTCCAGACGAGCCGCAACCCGTCGGGGATCTCGACGAGCTCGGCGCCGGTGGGCACCTTCGAGAGCGTGATGGCGGTCGGGAGCACCGACGACGTCTCGACGGGTTCGCCCGCGAGACAGCCGGCGAGAGCGGGCGTGAGGAGCGCGAGGACGACGGCCGCGGCGCGCATGCCCGGGCACCCGGCTCGCCCCCTTTGGTCTTTATGGCGAGGCCACTAGCCGCTTTCTTACTTCTTGAACAGCCAGCACATCCAGCCGAGCCACCAAGGCGCCTTGCAGGACATGAGGAGGGCGCCCTGCTGCGCGGTGAGACCGGCCGCGACGAGCCCCGCTTCGTGGTCCGCGTCCGAGGGAAGCGTGTCCGGTCGCGCGAGGATGCCGCGCACGCCTTCGGGCGAGAGCGCCTCGCGGAGGCGCCGCATCGTCTCCGCCGCGTGCGGACCGTCGACGACGCGGTGGTCCGCGGAGCAGCCGAGGACGAGCGTGTCGCGCGGCGCGTATCGCCAGCCGGTCCACTGCGGCTTCTGCTCGATCTGCCCGACGATGAGCTCGACGCTCTGGCCGAGCGCGCCCGGCATCGCGCCGAAGCCGGCGACGAGGCCCGCACGGCCGACGTTCGAGACCGTCACCGCGCACGGCACGATGGAGGGCGGCATCATGCGCATGAGCTCCTCGTCGCGAAGCACCGATGCGAGCGGCTCTTGCGCGGGGTCCACGACGACGCCCTCCGCCTCCGCGCCGAACGACTCGAGGCGTTCCGTGCCCTTCGTGATGAGGCGTCGGATGTCCTCGACGGAGCGCGTGTGCGCGTCGGTCACGACGACCGTGGAGAGCGCCTCTCCCTTGCCGCCCACGGCGACGCGCACGCCCACGTTCGCCCCCGGCGGCTGCCACAGCTCGCCGCCGACGGTGTAGCGGTTCACGCGCGGGTATTCGTGCCACACCCTGCCGACGGCCGCGACGACGACCGCGGTGAGGAGGCTGCGGGGGACGTGGTCGACGCGCAGCTCGACCCACCCGTGCATGACCGGGTGCCGCGGCGCGTCCCAGAGCTGGAGCGCCGTGCGGCGCCACTGGGTCTCCGGCTCGATGCGCGTCGGCGCGGGCGCGGCGGGCGCGTCGCGACCCATCTCCGCAAGAGCCTCCTGGAAGCGCAGCACCGCGGGAGCGGGCGCGAGCCCGGCCTCGGCGAGCGCGCCGCGGTGCACTTCGAGGAAGGACTCGCCGAGGCGTCGGAAGCCCGCCTCGCCCGCGAGGGCGAGCGTGGGCAGGAGCACGCGCGGGTGCTGCACGAGGCGGAAGAGCTCGTCCTCGAACGCGCGCACCGCGGGCTCGACCGTCGAGAGGTCGACGCCGGACGCGTGGTCGGCGGCCTCCTCGACGTGGCGGGACTCGTCCTCGAGCACGACCCGGAACGCCTCGTCGGCGACGCCCCACGTCGCGGCGTGGTCGAAGAGGTTCTCGATCCATCCTTCCGCGACGAGGTTGAGGAGCACCGCGGTCGTGCGCGGGTCCTCCTGCCTGCGGATGATGTCGAGGAGGCGCTCCGCCTCCGGGAGCGGGCGGTCCAGACCGCCCATGCGCTCGGCGAGCGCCGCGAAGAGGGTCGCGTGGAAGATCTCGTCCGCGAGCTGGCGTTCGAGGAGAGGCCGCAGCTCGGTGCGCGCCGTCGGCAGCGCGGAGAGCGGGACCTCGATCGCGATGACCTCGACCTGCGCGAGGAACGAGAAGAAGCGACGCAGCGCCGCGCGGTCGCGCGCCTTCGGCGTGACGCGCGAGAGCGTCTCTTGCAGGCGGCGACGGACGAGCGCGCGGCCCTCGGGGCCGAGCCGTTCCGCGCCGCGGCGGACGTGCGCCATGGGCGGCCACGAGCGTTCCATGATGAAATCCCCGAGCTCGTCCGTCGCGACCGCGGGCATCGGGGCGCGCAGCGGGAGCGCGGGCGATAAGGGTTTGGTGCGGGCGCGGGCGGATGCTGGGAAGGGCCGCCGGCTTGAGAAGCCACGATTACGCGATTACGCGAGGGAGAGAAACCTGTCCCCTATCGCGTCATCGCGTAATCGCGTCATCGCGGCTTGACTCGGCGGCGGAAGCTCGACAACGGGAACGCCACTGCACGAAGGATCCGTTGAGGACCTGGCGACCACGGTGAGCCGACCTTTGACCTCCCGCGCGCGACCTCCGGGGTCCGACGGCGCGCTACTCGAAGAAGTCCCACGAGCGATCCGCCGAGAGCCGCGCCGCCTCCGCATCCGTGAGCACGATGGCGATGCCGTCCTGTCCCGGCGCGACGGCGGAACGGTAACGGTGGCCCGTCCCCGCGATCCACGAATCGAACGCGGCGAGGACGGCGTCGAAGTCGTACCAATCTCCCATGCCTCGAGCGTCGAACGTGCGTTTCTCCCCGTTCACGACCGCGCGGACATGGACCGGGCCGTCTTCAGTCTCCCAGACCTCCGCGATGGCGTCGACGTCCAGAAGACCACAGGAGATGGCGGCGAATTTGCGCACGATCGCCTCGTACATCCCGTTCCCTTTCATCACGTCCTGCTCCAGGTCCTCGGCCCAGACGCGATCAGGGTCGAGCCCGAGGAGCGTGGCCTCTGGGTCCTCTGTCCCGGAGAGTTCCTCCGTGCGCCCGTACTCGCTCCTGAGGGCCTCCCGCACGTAGGCCTCGGCCGCAGCGTCGCTTTCATGGACTGGAAAGAAGCCAGCGGCGCGGTAGTACCGGATCGCGTCGGCCACCCAGTCGGTGTCTCCCGGCCGGCCGCGGAACGCGACTCCCGGCTCGCGCTTCGCCTCCTTGCGGGTCCGCATTCGGTCTCACCGCCTATTTCGTCCCGACCACCACGACCGCCTCCGCCGGCAGCGCCACGCGCCCGTCCTTCGCGGTCCACCGCTTCAGGTTCTCCGCAGTGCGTTGCAGCACGTCCTTCTGCACGGGCGGGTCCTCCTCGTGGAGCGAGTGCCCGAGCGGCGTCCCTTTCAGGATCGCGTCCATGTACGCCTCCGGCGAGGCGAACGTCCAGTCGTGCACGACGCGCGTCTCGCCCGACACGTGGAACCCGGCCTTCTGCATCATCGAGGCGAGCTCGCCCTCCCCGCCCATCTCGTACGGCGTGGGGAGGTAGCCCGTCTCGTCCGGTTCGGCGTACCGCAGCATCGGTTCGACGAGGACGTGCATCG
>DATDQL010000194.1:0-2629 GCA_035292305.1 Thermoplasmatota archaeon | reverse complement strand
GGCGGGCTCGGGCGAGGGCGCGTCCCTACGCCCGTCCCCGGACCCGCCCGGGACCGCGCCCCTCCCGAGCCCGAGCCGCGGCCCGAGCCCGACGCACTAATGCAGGCGCACCCCGAAGCCGGCAGAGGGGTTCGCCATCATGGGACCCCCATGCTCCTGCGCGTCGAACGATGGCGGCCGCGGCCCGGGAAGGGCGCGACCTTCGAGGGCTTGCTGTGGGCCGAAGCGGTGCCGCATCTGCGGACCTCCCCCGGTTGCGTCGCCGGAGGGATCGGCCGCGCCGGGGAGGACCTCCTCGTGCTGTCCCTGTGGTCCGGTCGGGACGCGCTCGATGCGGCCGTCGCGGACCCGCGCTGGGCGCGCATCGCGACGAGGGCGCGCGCGCTCGGCCTCGCGCAGCCCCTCGGCGAGCCGGAGCACGTATTGCTGACCGCGCTCGGGTTCGCGGGCGCGGCGCCGGGCCTTGCGGCGTTCGCTTGAGGTGTTGCGGCAGCCGCTTGAAGGCCACGAAGACCACGAGACGTCACGACCTCCACGGATCCGCCGGGGGTTCGTGATGTTCGTGAAGGTTCGTGGTCTTCGTGGACATGAGGCGCGCGGGGACGGTCCGTTGCCCGGCGCGGCGCGCGTACGCGGTCCGTCGCCCCCCGCCAGGATCACACGGAGGCACGGAGGCCCGGAGGAACGGAGATTGTCGAGCCGTCACGGCGCTTCGAGCACGCACACCGCGTACGCGCGCCCATCGGCGAGCACGGCCTCGGCGCGCGTCGCGCGCGGCCCGAGCGAGGCGATGCGTTCCTTCACCGCGCCAGACGCGTCGTAGCCGACGCCGTTCGACGACGAGCCGGACGGGGCCCCGAGGGGCGCCAGCGTGACCCTCACCGCGTGCAGGTCCTCGGCGAGCCCGCGGCGGATCGCCTTGAGGAGCGCCTCCTTCGCGGCCCAGGCCCGCGTCTCGTCCTCGGGCGTCTTGAGCGCATGGCGCTCCGCAGGCGCGAAGGCTTCCTCGCGCCACGATGCCCCGCGGCGCTCGACCCCCTCGACGTCCACGCCGGCGGATTCGCACGCCGGGTCGAACGCGACCGCGACCGCGACGCCGGCAGCGTGCCCGACGGAGACCGCGAGCGGCGAGCCTTCGACCGTGCGGAACCCGTCGGGGTGGTTCAGGACACGAAGGCGCGCCCATGGCACGAGCCCGGCCGCGCGGCGAAGCGCCGCCTTCGCGGCGAGCGTCGCCGCGACCCACTCGCGGCGGCGCTTGTCGTGCGCGTGCAGGCGCGCCGCGGCCGCCTCTTCCGCATGCAGCAACGGGAGCACGTCGTCGACGTCCGCGCCGACGGCGACCTCCGCGACGTCGCGCCCGGCGACGCTGCGCCAGGCGACCGCGACAGGGTCCGCCGCGAGCGTCGGGCCTTCGCCGATCGCGATGAGGGAGAGGCCGCTGAGGCGGTACGCGAGGCGGCCGTCCGCGATAGCCTCGACGTCGTACGTCCACACGCCGTCCTTCGCGCCGCGCAGCGCGGCCCGCAACTCGAGCGCGCCCGGCGCCGCGCGCGCGAAGCGTTCGAGGCGCGCCACGCCGTGCGGCAGCGCCATGACGCCCGCCGTCGCGAGCGCGTGGAGGCCTGCGGCCTGGAGGCCAGCCTCGACGTCCAGGTTCCGCGCGGCCGAAGGCGAGGGGGCCCCCCCGCGCGCGACCACGCCCGCCGGCCCCACACGCGCGGAAGCCAGCACGCGGAACGCCGGGCCGTGGAAGAACCGCGCGTAGATCGCGGAGGCGTCCACGGCGCCGTGGACCTGCGGCGCGCGCGCAGGCTGCGGCGCGCCCGCTGAGCGCGCGGCGACGCGAGCGCGGAAATGGACGCGCGCGCCCGTGCCTTCGGTGGCGAGCGAGAGGGCGGCGCCGTCGCGCTCCACGCGCATCGTGCGCGCGCGGCCGCGGAGGAACTTCACGGGGTACTCGAACCTCACGTCCTCGAGGGGCGCGCCGTCGCAGGCGTCCTCGAAGAGCGCGACGCCGTACACGCCGGGCAGGTACGGGACGCCTTCGACGGCGTGGTCGAGGAGCCATGCGTCCTTCGCCGGGTCGAGAGTGAGCGTCGGGGGCTGAGCGACCTGCGGGACGGGGGACGGCCCCGACGGCGCCGCCGCCTCGAGGGCGCCAAGCGCGCCGGCGAGGACGACCTCCGCGCGGCCGGGACCGGCGAACTCCGCGAGGAACGCCTCGACACCGGCCTCGGTCGGGATGGGCTCGACGCCGACCGCCGCGAGCACCTTGAGCGTGCTGCCGCGCGTCGCCATCCCGGTCTCGCCCCACGGACCCCATTCGAGGACGCGGACGTCGCGCCCCCGGGAGCGCTCGAGCCACGCGAGCTTCGCGAGCGCGTCATTCGCCGCGCTGTAGTCCGCCTGCGCCTGGTTGCCGAAGCGGCCCGCGACCGATCCGAAGAGCACGAACGTCTTCGCCTCCGGGCACGCGACGAGGAGGTGCAGCGCGCCGTCGACCTTGGGCGCGAGCGTGCGCGTCCACGCGGCCGCGTCCTTGTCCTCGATGCGCCGGGATTCCTCGACGCCGGCGGCGTGGAGGACGAGGTCGACGCGGCCGAACCGCGCGCGGCAGACCTGGGCC
>DATDQL010000193.1:0-4914 GCA_035292305.1 Thermoplasmatota archaeon | reverse complement strand
GACAAGCCGTGACCGACGCGGCGCATCCATGACGGTCGCCCGCGGCGCGTCACTCGGCGAAGACCGAAAGACGGGAAGACCTACGTCCTTGGGGTGGTCGTTCGGTCTTCCGGTCTTCGACGGATGCCTTGCTCGCATCCGATACCGGGACCGAGCCCGCGCCGCTCACGGCGTCGGCGGAGCGACACCCGAGTCCGGGGCGCGCGAGGCGAACACCGGGTCCGATCCCGCGTAGGCGTGCCCGTCGAGGTACTTGCACTCGAACATCGTCGTCTGCAAGTTGCTCTTGAGATTCGTCTCCTTCCAGACCGAGACAGGGTACGCGCGGTCCGCGTCGCGCCACTTCCCGGTCGCGCTCACGTCCGAGTAGTCGCCCGGCGTCTGGGACGCGACGACGTAGAACGTGTTGACGCGCGCCGAGGCGGGCGCTGTGGGGACCTCCTCGTCCGTGCGGTCCGCGGGCGCGAGCGACGCGTGCGCCTTGGACGGGTAGAAGACCTGGCCGGACGGGACGGCGTAGTTCTCGCCGCCCGTGCACGTGACGTAGTCGTCGGGGGAGATATGCCCCGCCGCGAGCCCGGCGATGGGGATGGCGACGAGCATCAGGATGACGAGCGCGCGAGCGAACATTCCGACACCTCACGGGGAAGGGAGCCTTCGAGGCCCTCCAGCACGCCCCGGTCCCCCGGGACGCCCTAAAAGGCTCCTTTGTCCTCCCTGCCGGTGAAGCCTTGTCGCCGGGAATAAGCTTTATCCCAGGTGCGCCAAGTGGGCGGCCGCATGCGCGGAGGGCTCGTCGACGACGTCCGGGAGGTGCTCTCCCGCGGCGGGTACCTCGCGACGCTCGTCGAGGGGGCCTCCGCGTTCACGATCGTCGCCCGCCGCGACGAGCACCTCCTCCTCGTGAAGATCCTCCAGAACGTGGACGCCTTCGCGGAGGACGCCGCCCGCGAGCTCCTCTCCGTCGCCTCCACCCTCGACGCGACCGCGCTCCTCGTCGGCGTGCGCAGCAGCGCGCGCGACCTCGAGGACGGCGCCGTGTATCTCCGCCACGGAGTGCGCATCCTCACGCCGACGACGCTCTCGGAGTTCCTCCTCGACGGCACGCCGCCGCTCGTGTACGCCGCGCCGGGAGGGTTCTACGTGCGAATCGACGGGGCGAAGCTGCGGGAGTTGCGCGAGCGCCGCGGCCTCAGCCTCGGCGAGCTCGCGACGAGCGCGGGCGTGTCGCGCCGCGCGATCGGCATGTACGAGGACGGGATGAGCGCGATGGTGGACGTCGCCGCGCGCCTCGAGGAGCACCTCGACACGGACCTCGTGCAACCCGTCGACCCGTTCGAGAAGGCGCCGGCCACGCCGCCGGTGCCGCTCGAGGAGCTCGCAGACCCGTTCGAGCGCGAGGTCCTCACCAGCCTCAAGCGCCTCGGCTTCCAGGTCGCTCCCGCGCGCCGCGCCCCGTTCGACGGCGTCGCGCGCGCCGAGAAGGACGTCGTCGTCGCGGGCATCTCGCCGGGCCCGGACCTCGAACGCCGCGCCTTCATGCTCACGAAGATCACCGAGATCGCGGAAGTGCACGGCACGTTCGTCGTCGAGCGCCGCCACGCGCGGCTCGAGGTCGCGGGAACGCCTCTCCTCGACCGCAAGGACCTCAAGGACGCGGACGAGCCGAGCGGGATCCTGGACCTCCTGAGCGACCGGAAACGAAGGACCAAGTAGGCCGCGGGCGGCCGGAGGACGTGCGCCCGGTCGATCGCGTGTCGCGCCGCCGAAGGACGACGCTGTCGCCGTCGTCATCCTTGTTCGAGGAGCCGTCGCACCTCGGCCATGTCCTGGGGGCGCTTCGCCGGTTCCTCGGCCGTGCACGCCTCGACGATCCCGCGCCACGGCTGCCGCGCCCGCGACGTCCCGGGCGCGTCCTCGTCGCGCGGCGGCCGTCCGTCCGCGAGGAACCCGAGCAGCCTCCCGAAGCCGAACACGTCGCTCGCGACGTCCACCGTGCGGTCCCGTCGCATCTCCGGCGAGGTGAAGCCCGGGCTCCCGACGGCGCGCGCGAGCGTCAGCGGCTTTCCGCCGGCCTCACGGCACGTGCCAACGTCGAGGAGCACCGGGACGCCGTCGTCGCGGCGGAGGAAGTTCGCGGGGCGCAGATCGAGCACGAGGAAGCCGCGCCCGTGGATGTGCGCGACGAGGTCGACGAGGCCGACGGCGAGCGCTCGCAGCGCCGCGTCGTCGGGGATCCCCACGTCACGAAGCCTGAAGAGGTCCCGGCCTTCGACGAAATCGCGGACGACGTGGAGGCGGCCGTCGCGCTCGAACGTCGCGACGAGGCGCACGATGCCGGGGTGGTCGAGGCGCGCGAGCGTGTCGGCTTCGCGGCGGATCGCGGCCTCCGTCGTCTCCCGAGGCTGGACGAGGTCCCACGAGCGCTTGACCCCGACGAGCCGTCCCGTGACGCGGTCGCGGCAAAGGTCCACGATGGCGACCCCTCCACGGCCGAGCTCCTCGAGCCGCTCCCACCGCTGCGCGTACACGGCGGGCGGGTCGTCGGCGGGGAGCTCCAGGTACCCGAGCTGGTGCATCTCGTAGAGCGCGAAACGCACTGTCCGCTCCGGGTGGGGCACACCCGCCGCAGCAAGCGCGTCGACGAGCTCGCCGAACCTCGCCCCGTCGCACAGCCGTTCGAACAACGGGGCGCCCCACCCGGGCACGGACTGCCAGCCGCTTTCGCCCCCGAGGTGGAACTCGACGCGGCCGCCCTCGGCGGAGCGCCACTCCGGGCGCCGTGAGAAGCGGAGCAGGCCGAGATCCACGGACGCCACCGGACCGACACCCATCTAAAGCCTTTTGTACCTCCCTGGTGAACGGAGAGCGAAATGGTCGACGATGCGGACGAGGAAGTCCGCGGCATCACGTTCCGCCAGGCGCTCCCCTTCCTTTGGAGCCTTGTCGCGCGGCATCCGCTCGTGCTCGTCGGGTGCGTGCTCCTCGGGCTCATGATCGCGGTCGCCGAGTTCGTGAGCCTCAGCCTCCTCCTCCCCTTCATCGCCGCGCTCGGGATCGCGGGCGGAGACCAGCTCGTCGACGCGGTCCCGATCCCGTTCCTCGCGTCGCTCGTCGAAGGCGACAGCGTCGTGACGAAGGTCCGCACGATCGCGGTCGCGTTCGCCATCGTGCAGGTCGGCAAGTCGGCGCTGTCCTACGCGTCGGGCCGCGCCGCCGCCTACATGGAGACGAAGGTCGAACAGGACCTTCGTGACCGCGTCTTCGGTCAAGCGCTTGCGCTCGACCTCGCGTATCTGCAACGGTCGCACACTGGCCGGCTCTACGCGACCCTCCACAGCTACCCGCACGAGACCGCGAAGGTCGCGACGAAGTTCCTCTCCTCGATCCCGCGCGCCGCCACCATCGTCTCGTACGCCGCCTTCATGCTGACGCTGTCGTGGAAGCTCACGCTGCTCGCGGGCGTGCTCGTGCTCATCGGGGCATCCGCGCTCACGGGCCTCGTCAGCCTCACGCGGCGGCTCGCGGTCCGCATCAACCTGGCCAGGGAACGCCAGAACCAGATGACGCTCGAGACGCTGCAAGGGATGAAGGTCGTCCGATTGTTCGGGCGTGAGGAGCACGAGCGCGGCAGGTTCCGCGACTCGCTCGCCCGCCTGAAGGATACGCAGTACCGGAAGGGCAGCGTCGAAGCGCTCGCGGCCCCGCTCCACGGCGCGATCAACATGGGCCTCATGGCGGCCGTCATCATCCTCGCCACCCTCCTCCTCGACCGGTCCGACGAGGCATGGCTCGCGCTCCTCACGGGATTCATGCTCGTCCTCGCGCGCATCATGCAACCGGCGACCCTCCTCGTCCGCCGACGGTCGGCCCTCGCGAACGCCCTCCCGGCGATCGAACGGGTCATCGAGTTCCTCCGCACGGACGACAAGGTCTTCCTCCCGGAAGGCACGCGCACGGCCGGACGGCTCGAGGACGCGATCCGGTTCGAGGGCGTATCGTTCCGCTACCGTCCGGACCTCCCGGAGGTCCTGCAGGGCCTCGACGTCGCCATCCCGAAGGGGAAGACGGTCGCCCTCGTCGGCGGCTCCGGCGCCGGGAAGTCCACGTTCGTGAACGTCCTCGCGCGGCTCCACGACCCGACCTCAGGCCGCATCACGATGGACGGGGTCGACATCCGGGACTTCAAGACGTCCTCCTACCGTCGAAGGCTCGCGGTCGTGAGCCAGGACACGTTCATCTTCAAGGCGAGCGCGCGGGAGAACATCCGGTACGGCAAGCTCGACGCGACCGACGAGGAGGTCGAGGCCGCGGCGCGGCTCGCGAACGCGCACGAGTTCATCCTCGGCCTCGAGGACGGCTACGACACGCCTCTCGGAGAGCGTGGGACGCGCCTTTCTGGCGGCCAGGCGCAGAGGATCGCGATCGCCCGCGCCATCCTCGCGGATCCCGACGTGCTCGTCCTGGACGAGGCGACGAGCGCGCTCGACGCCGAGACCGAGCGCCAGGTCCAGGAGGCCATCCGGCGCGTGGCGTCGCGTCGGACCGTGGTCGCGATCGCGCACCGCCTCTCGACCGTCCAACGGGCCGACGAGATCGTCGTGATGGAGAAGGGCCGCGTCGTCGAACGCGGCACGCACCGCGAGCTCCTCGCCCGACGCGGAAGGTACTGGACGTATTTCGACCTGCAGCGCGTCCTCGTCGACGACGTCAGCGACGCCGCCCCCGAATCCGCGCTCCCGGCCGTGCGCGACGGCGACCCGACCGTGGCAAGTCCCTCAAGCACGGCGTCGGTCGCCCGACACTCGTATACGTGCCCGTCCTGCTCGCGCCGGTACCGCCTCCGGACCCTCCCGATCGCGGGCACGCGCTGCCCACGATGCCGCGCGGCGAGACCCCCCGCGACCCCGCGCT
>DATDQL010000192.1:0-2940 GCA_035292305.1 Thermoplasmatota archaeon | reverse complement strand
GCCGCGGGCGCGCTCTCGATCACGCTGAAGATCGTCGGACCCGACGAGAAGCCGGCGGGCGGCGCCGAGGTCGAGCTGGACCGGGGCATCGACGCGCTGCGCGCGACGGCGGACGCCCACGGGAAGCTGGTTGCGCGCGGGCTGGCGGCGGGGATCTACGACCTCCGCGCGCGGAGCGGGAACCTCGCGGGCGCGCTCCACTTCGAGCTCAGGCGCACGCTCGACCTCGGGACGCTCAGGCTCTCCGCCGCGGTAGCGATCGCGGGGCACGTCTACGGCCCGCGCGGCGGGCCGGTCCCGGGCGCGCGCGTCGAGGCGTGCCGCGCTGCCGGGCAGGCCGGGTTCGACGTGATGACCATGGTCCGCGGCATGGCGCAGCCCGAGGAGGTCGTCGCGCGCGCGGGCACGGGCGACGATGGCGCGTACGAGCTTCTTGTCCCGGCGGGCACGCACTCCCTCCGCGCGGGCGCGTCGGGCTTCGCGCAGGAAGGCGAGCCGGCGCGGCTCTACGCGACGGACACGGACGGCATCGACTTCTGGCTCCTGCCCGGCGCGCTCCTGCAAGGCCGCGTCCTCGACGCCCGCCAATCGCCGGTCGCGGCGGCGCACGTCCTCGTCGTCGATCCCATGGGGCTCCTCGGCCGTCGCGTGCCGAAGGCCGAGACCGCGACCGGGGCGGACGGCGCCTTCTCGATGGTCGTCTCGCCGACGCAGCAGAGCATGCTCGTCGTGCGCGCCGCGGGCTTCGCGAGCCACATGCAGCCGAACCTCCACCTGCCGCAGACGAACCTCGTGATCGTCCTCGAGGAGGGCGTCGCGCTGCGCTTCCAGGCGGTCGACGCGGAGCGCCCGGAAATCCCCGCGCCGCACGTGAACGTCCTCGCCTCGTACAAGGGCGGCTTCGCGGCGGGCGAGACCGACGACCTTGGCCGCCTCTCGATCGAGAACCTGCCGACGCGCGGCACCGGCATGGGCGGCCAGCAGCAGCTCTTCCTCTGGGGCGGCGGCTTCATCGCGCAGACGGTCGATCTCGGCAAGAACGAGCCGGTGGACGGCGTCGTGGACCTCGGCGTCGTGAAGGTCGCGCCCGGCGGCGTCGTCCGCGGCCGCGTCCTCGACAAGACGACCGGCGACCCGATCGCGGAGGCCCGCGTCCGGACCTTCGGCGGCCTCGATCCGCAGCTCGAGTTCTTCGGGACCGTCACGGTGATCTCCGCGAGGGACGGATCCTTCACGCTCACGGGAGTGCCGCTAGGCGCCCACACGCTCATGGCGACGCATCCCGATTTCGTGGGCGACGTCGATCCCATGACGCTCTTCGGCGGGATGCAACGGGGGGGGGCTGGGGGGCCGCCGATCTTCCCGGAGGGGAGCCGCGACGCCGAGAGAAACGTCGAGATGACGCCCGCGGAGAGCCTCACGGGCACGGTCCTCGCGGCCGACGGCTCGCCGGCTCAGGGCGCGAGCGTCGCGGAGGTCGGGGACCAGAACATGGTCATCCAACAGCTCCTCGGCGGCGGGCCCCTTGCGGCGACGTCGGACGAGAACGGCGCCTTCGTGCTCAAGGGCGTCCGCCCGGGCCGCGAGGTCTCGATCGCCGCGACCCACCGCGACTACGGCCCGTCGGAGGATGCCCGGGTCCGCCCGGGCGAGCCCGTGACGCTGCGTCTCGCGGAGCCGCTCGCGATCAAGGGGGTCGTCGTGGACGAGGCCAATGCCGCGATCGCGGGCGTCCGCGTGCAGGCGACGCGCGCCGCGTCCCGTGTCCCCCAGGCCCCCTTCGATTCCGGGTCGGCCCGCCCCTCGATCACGGACGAGGAGGGCCGCTATCTCGTCCGCAACGCGCCCTTCGGGGAGTTGACGGTCACCTTCGATCATCCCGACTACGCGATCGCGACGGTAACGACGACGAAGTCCGACCTCGGGCGCACGGTGCTCTCGCGCGGCGGCACGATCGAGGGCACGGCGGTGGACGGCGACGGGAAGCCGGTCGTGGGGATCACCGTGCATGCGTGGAGCCAAGAGATGCAGTTCGCGGGGGGCGGCCGCAGGAACGCGAACGCGGTCACGGACGAGCAGGGCCGCTTCGCGATGCGCGGCCTCGCGGAGGGCGAGTACCAGCTGCGCACGTGGGACCAGAACTACTATTCGGAGGAGCCGAAGGTGCGCACGGGGGTCCTGGACGCGCGGATCGTCTTGCGCGCGGCGGGGAAGCTCCTTGGCGGCGTGACGGGGCGCGGGCTGCCGGTCGCGGGCGCGAGCGTGCGGGCGCAGCGGAAGGACGGTTTCCTCGGCTGGGCGCGCACGGGGCCGGACGGCACGTTCACGATGGCGTCGCTGCCGCCGGACGAGCCGTTCGACGTCACGGTCGAGCACGACGCGTTCCGGAGCCTCACGGTCCAGGCGGTGCGCGCGTCGGACCGCGCGCAGGACTTCGTGCTGCAACCGGGGGCCGAGGTGTCGGGGCGCGTCGTGGATGCCGCGGGTCGCGGGGTGCAGGGCGCGCAGGTGCAGGTGCGCGTCGGCGGACGGCACGCGAAGAGCGTGCAGACGGACGCGTCGGGGGCTTTCACGGCGGGCGGCCTCGACGAGGGGCAGCTGTCGGTCCTCCTCGGCGAGTCGAACCAGGGGTTCATCCCGAGCGACTGGACGGACGTCGCGGCGGGCGCGCGCGACGTGCGGCTCGTGGCGACGCCGGGCGAGTCGATCTCCGGCATCGTGCGCGACCGCGAGGGGAAGCCGATGCGCCAGGTGTCGCTGCAGGCGATCGATGGAGCGGGGAACGCCGTGGCATCGACGTGGGTCTGGCAGGAGGACGGCAACTTCGAGCTGCGCGGGCTCCGGCCCGGGACGTACACGGTGCGCGCGCAGCGGTACGTGCCCGGCGAGAAGCAGCCGGCACCGGCACGCGAGGTGACGGGCGTGGTCACGGGCACGAAG
>DATDQL010000191.1:0-2981 GCA_035292305.1 Thermoplasmatota archaeon | reverse complement strand
GAGCCGCTTCGGCACGTTGGGGCCGCGGCTCGCGGAGATGGCTCGCGGGGAGGACGCGTCCCCCGTCATCGCGGAGTGGGCGCGCAAGAGCCTCGGCAACGAGAGCACGTTCGAGGAAGACGTGGATGACCCCGGGGTCCTTCGCCTCACGGTCGAGGAGCTCGCAGACGGCGCCGCCCGCAGCCTCGCGGCGGAGCGCCTCGCGGCACGCACGGTGACGCTCAAGTTGCGGCTCTCCGACTTCACGACCTTCACGCGCGCGCGGACGCTCCCCCGAGCGACCGACGACGGACCGGAGCTGCGCGCGGCCGCGCTCGCGCTCCTCGACGAGGCGCTCCCCGAGGGCGCGACCGTCCGTCTCCTCGGAGTCCGCCTGTCGCACCTCGTGGACGCGTCGCGCCGGCAGAAGACGTTGGACCTGTGGCCGGTGGACGTCTACGGGGAATGGACGAGACCGTCGCCGAAGACGTGGTTCTGAACGGAGGGCAAGCGCAAGCGCAAGGGCAAGGCGAGGGTCAGGGCAAGGGCAAGGAAGCGCCCGGGCGGGATCGGTGTCACCTTGCCGCCGGGGCCCTCCTGGATCCCTGTGCTTGCGTTCGGCTTGGAGGGCCCTTGCGCTTGCGCTTGCCCTCGCCTTGCGCTTGCGCTTGCCCTCGCCTTGCGCTTGCGCTTGCCCTCGCCCTCGTTCGTTCGGCATCCCTCAAGCACGCCGGCGCCTCGCCATCACCGGTGCCTGCGATGCGCCCGACCGTCCTCGCCGTGCTCGCCCTCCTCGCTGCCGTGTTCCCCGCCTCGAACGCGCAGGACCCGTCGCCCGCCGTCCGCATCCTCGAGCCGGCGGAGGGCGCGATCATCGGCTCGTCCACCGTCGTCGTCCGCGTCGCCGCGACCAGCGTCACGCTCGTCGACGCGGCGCTCGCGGACCCCGACGCGGAGGACGAGGCGCACCTGCACTACCTCGTCGACGGCAAGGGGGCCCGCGCGCCCTACCCCGACGGGCACCGCACGGCCGACCCGCGCTTCACCGTCACGGGGCTGCGCCCGGGCCCGCACACGATCACGGTCGAGCTGCGCGACCGTGAACACGCCGCGCTCGGACCCGCGGCGCGCGCGACGGTGAACGTGACCGTCGCGGAGGACGCGCCGTACATCGCGTTCGACCGGCCCGAGCCCGGGAAGCGGACCGAGGGTCGGCCGACCTCCGCGGCCGTCCGCGTGGAGCGCGCGGGGGGCTTCCTGCTCCAGACGGTCACGGTGCGCTGGACGCTCGACGGAAGCGAGATCCCGGGGAGCGGCGCGAACGCGGCCGACGTGCCCGCGGCGACGGGTCCCGGCGTCCGGCACCTGCGCGCCGAGCTCGTGCGCGGCGGGAGCCCGCTCTCGCCTCCCGCCTACGACGAGGTCTGGCTCGACGTGCCGGCCGCCGCGTGGGCGTCGGCGCCCGAGCTTGGAGTCGCGGGGATGGAGGAACCGGCGCAGGTCGCGTTCGAGGTCGTCCTCGAAGGATGGCCCGCGGAGCCGACGTTCGAGGTGCGCGGCGTCGCGGGCGTCGACGAGGTCCGAGGCGCTTCGTTCACCGTTCCGCTCGAGGTCGGCGAACACCGCCTCGTCCTGCGGCTCCTCGGAGTCGACGGCAAGCCCGTCTTCCCGGTCACGGCGCTCGCCCACGCCATCCGGGTCGTCCCGCCGCCGCCCGAGGTGCGGGTCGTCACCCCGAAGGAGATGGCCACGATGACGCCGACGTTCTGGGCGACGGCGGAAGTGTCGAACTTCACGCTCGGCGAAGGCGAGGCGCGCGACGTCGGCCACCTCCACTGGTACCTCGACGGCAAGAAGGTCGAGGACGGCACGCCGACGCGCGTGAAGTTCGCCGACCTCCCGCTGGGCCGTCGCGTGATCGAGGTGCGCCTCGCGGACGCCGCGCACCGCGAGATCGGCGCGAGCGTCGTGCGGACCGTCCACGTCGACACCTCGCCGATGGCCGAGACACCGGAAGAGGCCGCGGGCGAAGAGGGCGTGCCGGGGGCGGGCGTCCTTGCAGGCGTTGCTGCGTGCGTGTTCGCCGCGCTCGCGACGCGGCGCCGGCACGGCCCCTAGCCCCGGACAAGGATGGGTTCCTCGGTCGCCTCCGTTCGTTCTTGGCGGGGGGACGACGGACCGGCAGGGGCAACGTGCGTCACCGACGAGGGACGTCGGCGTGCCTCACGCCAGCGGCTGCTGCTGCGTGATGCAGTGCAGCGTCCCCATCCCGAAGACGAGGTCCTCGCACCGGATGGGCACGACGCGCCGCGTCGGGAAGCACTTGCGCACGATCTCCGTCGCGCGCGCGTCGTTCTTCGTGCCGAAGATCGGCAGAAGCACGACGCCGTTCGCGATGTAGAAGTTCGCATAGCTCGCGGGCAAGCGCCCCTCGTCGTCGGCGACCCGCCCCGGCATCGGGAGCTCGACGACCGTGAGCGGCCGGCCGTCCTGGTCGGTCATCCGCTTCAGCCGCTCGAGGTTGGTAGCGAGCGGCGCGTGGTTCGCATCCTTCGGGTCGTCCTCGACCGCCGCGACGACCGTGCTCGCGTCGACGAAGCGTGCGATGTCGTCGACGTGGCCGTCCGTGTCGTCGGCTTCGATGCCGTCGCCGAGCCATAGGAAGTGCCGCACGCCGAGGAAGTCGGCGAGTCTGCGCTCGATGTCGGCCTTCGTGAGGTCGGGGTTGCGGTTCTTGTGGAGGAGGCACTGCTCCGTCGTGAGGAGCGTGCCGGCGCCGTTCACGTCGAGGCTGCCCCCTTCCATGACGATCCCGGCCTCGAACATCGGGAGTCCGAGGTGCGGCTGCAGTTTGTACGGGATCTCGTCGTCGGCGAGGAGCGTGTCGTACTTGTTGCCCCACGCGTTGAAGCGCCATTTGACCATGGCGAGGTCCCCGCGGGCCCGGTCCCGGCCAACGGGCCCGGGACCCAGGCCCGGCATCCGGTCAACGGCACTTGGGT
>DATDQL010000190.1:0-3320 GCA_035292305.1 Thermoplasmatota archaeon | reverse complement strand
TCTGGATGTCGTCCGTCACCGGGATCCCGCTTCTGCGAGGCTGGTCCGCGCCCATCAACCCTTCCGCAGCGGGTCCTCCTGAAGGCCGCGTATATACTGTCGGCACCGTACACGCGGGGAATCCAATCCCGCGCGCGACGGAAGGTCTTGACATGAAGGACACCGCCGCGTTCGTCTCCGGCGGGCGGTTGTGGCGCGTGCGGCGCGCCCGGCCCGCCGGAGACGGCGATCCTTCGCAAGAGCCCCACGCGACCGCGGCATGACGGGCTCCGACGTCGAGACGAGTTCACCTCGCACCTCGGCCGTGCGCGCGGTCCCGATCACGGAAGAAGCCCGGCCTCGGCGAGGAGGGCGGGAACGACGACCCCGACCGCTCCGCCGATCCGGACGTCCGCGACCTCGTCGAGGTCCGTGGGCCCTTCGTTCACGACGACGAGCCGGGCACCGCGTTCGTGCGCGAGCACGGGGAGCCCGGCGGCGGGCCACACGGAGAGGCTGCTGCCGATGCAGACGTAGGCGTCGCTCGCGCGCGCCCACTCCTCCGCGCGGCGAAGCGCGTCCGCCGGCAGGGCCTCCCCGAAGAGCACGACGTCCGGCTTCACGACTCCGCCGCAGGCCGCGCACGTGACCGCGCCCCTTGCGGCGACCTCGGCGACGGCCGAGTACGGCTCGACGAGGCCGCACTCCATGCACCGCACGTTCGCGGCGTTGCCGTGGAGCTCGACGAGCTTGTCGGCCGGCGTGCCGGCCGCGGCGTGGAGCCCGTCCACGTTCTGCGTCGCGATGCCGAGGACGCGCGGGGAACGCGCGGCTCGTGCTAGGGAGTCGTGTGCCGCGTTCGGTCGCGCGCGGTCGAGCGCGAACTCGCGCATGAGGCGGGCGCGCATCGTCCAGAATCGACGCGGGTCCGCGCGGAGGCGCCCGATCTCGAACTCTCCGGGGTCGAACCTGGACCACACGCCTTGCGGGCCCCGGAAGTCGGGGACCCCGCTCTCGGTGGACACGCCGGCGCCCGTGAGGACGGCGACGCGGCGCGCGTCGCGGAGCACGTCCGCCGCGCGCACGTCAGTACGCGATGGCGATGGTGCCGCTCACGGCTGCCTGGACGCCGGCGGTCTTCGCCTTCGCGACGATCTTCCACTCTCCAGCAGGTCCGGACGCTGCCGTGATCGACTGCGCGGCGCCCGGCGGACCGGCGGCGAACGACACCTTGCCGACCTCGGTACCGGCGGGGTCGAGCAGGCTCACGTCGACGCCATCGGCGAGGAACGGCGCGGTCGCGGCGGGCCCGGCAGCACTCACGCTGACCGTGAACGTCCTCCACCCCGATCCGGGCACGTTGAAGGGGTGCTCGCCCTGCGGGGCCGTCGCTGGAGGGGTCGGCGTGCCGAGCGTGATGCTGAACGTCTCGTTCACGTCCCTCGGCTTCGGAGGCGGGGGAGGCGCTGTCGTGTTGCCGCCTGTGCCGCCACCGGTGCCGCCGCCGCCCGTGCCGCCGGAGCCGCTCCCGGTGCCGCCGGACCCGCCGCCGGTCGATGTGTTCGTGTCGCCTCCGTCGCCTTCGTCGTCCTTTCCGAAGCAGCCGGTGAGTGCGCCCGCGCCGACGAGCGCGAACACGATGAGCAGGACACGGAACTGGCGCATGGAAGCCCACTCCTTGGGTGGCACGGAACCGGACGGCCACTATATAAAAACCGACGCTCTGCCCTCGAAAGGTCCGCGCGCGACAAGGCAAGGTTCTTGGCGGGCCCGGGAGTCGTTCCCGGCGCCGTGCCGAACTGGACCGCGCTGCGCTGGAAGTTCAAGCGCTCCAAGCGGCTGCAGCTCCTCGCGTTCCTCGCGGTCCTCGCCCTTCTCTACCTCCTGAACAGCATCATCGCCGCGGCGCTGCGTCCTGACGCGCCGCCCGCGACGGTCGGCGGCGACACGACGGTCGTGCAGGACAAGGTGAACGTGACGCTCCCGGTGCCGACGTGGCGCGTGGGCGACTACTGGATCTGGGAAGATGGCCACGGCATGCGGATCACGGACCGCGTCGTCGAGCTCTCGAAGGCCACGTCGAACGTCACGCTCTACAAGGTCGCGCGCGAGTCGTCGGTGAGCGACGGCCGCCGTCCGCGCCTCGAGACCGTGACGTACGACTCGAGGTTCCTCGCCGTGCGCAGCGTCGAGTACCCGACGCTCACGGTCACCTGGGAGCAGCGCACGATGGGCCTCGTCGACATCACACGATCCGCGGGCTTCCCCGCGAACGCCAGCCTCGACTACGAGCGGCAGCCGGACAGCCGGTTCCTCCGCGTCGCGAACATCACGCAGGTCGCGAAGGCGAACGTCAAGGTCCCGGCCGGGGACTTCGACGGCGCGAACTACGTCCAAGGCGAGTTCCTGGACTACGACCTGCGCGACCCGGACAAGTCCCAGGTCTTGGTGTTCGCGCACTGGTTCCACTCCAAGGTCGGCAACGACGTCGCGTTCATCCTGCCGAACAGCACGGCGCAGCAGCCCATCGTGATGAAGCTCGTCGGCTACCGTTCGGCCGGCGGGTTCGTGAACCCGCCCACGGCGAAGACGGTGCCGACGTGGCGCGTCGGGTTCACGTGGACCTACGAAGGCGACGAAGGGCTCACGTGGACGACGCGCGTGGTCGAGGCCCACGACGGGATCGTGACGGTCGAGGACACGCGCGACCAGGCCGGCTCGAAGGTCACGGACGTGCGCCGGTTCCGCACGTCGGACATGCGCAACGTCAACTTCACGCTCCTCGGAGCGCGGTTCGAGATGAGCCCGATCGGGCACCCGCTCGTCCCTCCCGACGGGGAGCGTGTCTACCCGTACACGAAGACCGTGACCGCCGCGCGCGGTCCCCTGAGCTTCGCCGGCAACGCGACGATCAAGTCGCAGGGCGGAGCCGTCCTCGTGGTCCCCGGCGGGACGTTCGACGTGAGGCGCATCGACATCAAGGAGGTCGAGCGCGACGCCCAGGGCCGGCCGAACACGCTCGAGTACCTGCGATACTACGCCGACGAGGCCGGGAACGACGTGCAGTTCGACGACTTCGACGACCGGACGTGGTCGCTCACGTCCTACTCGTTCGGCCCGCCGCCGTTCCGCTTCGACACTCTTCCGCCGCCCTGATCACGCGTGGCGGGCCTGGAGCGCGATCTTCGCGGCATCGAGCGGGAGCGTCGCGCACCGCAGGCGCACCGGCGAGACCGGGATCCCGAGCATCGCGACGACGTCGTCCTTCGTGAGGGCCAGCACGTCGGCCGCCTTCGTCCCCTTCAGGCGCTCGGTCAGCAGGCTCGCGCTCGCGAGGCTGA